>NZ_MBST01000021.1:0-87476 GCF_001695865.1 Ensifer sp. LC384 | reverse complement strand
CCGCTCCCACTGCTCGTCCCGCAGCATCAGACGATCCAAAACACCCATGACTGCCTCCAAAAGACAGTCTTGAATCTGATTTGCTCAGCCTTGGGAATCCCAAGAGTCCACACTTCCTAGCCCTTGGACAGCCAAGCATAACCCACTCCCCCAAGGGGCATGGCAGGGGGCTAGAAATTGGGGCCTTTTTCTGGCGGCGTTGCTTGTGCATTGGAGGGCTTGCCACGCAGATAAGGCAGTGTTTTTCTTGCCAAAATAGCCTCCTGAAAAATGGCATGAAAAAGGAGGCTGGGTATGAAGGGCGACTGTCTGCCAAGCTAATCGCAGCGCACAAAACTCGCCAATCGCAGCCACCGAGCAACCGTGTAGTTTGCTGCAAAAAACACACTTTGAAAACAATGCTTTAAGGGACGACGAAGCCGCAGCAGCGGATGCCATGTCCTCTTATCGCTGCCTCGCAGCGCTTGACCAGACGGAAAAACAACGGCAGGGATACGAATGGGTCTCATCGCGCATCCCTGCTCAGTGGCAAGGGCTTACGGGAAGTGGGCAACTTCCCGCGCTTCTCATGCCCTGCTGGGGAAACTTCCTCATCAAAGCCGGTCACGCTCGCGTCGGTCGTGCTTCTCCCCCTATAACGGGCGATTGTGGATTTGGTTCCCGTGGGGCAGATTAGTTGCATTCCAACTTTTCCCGCGATCGTGCAATCTTGAAAAAGGCGCGCGCAACGCGCAATGTGGCACATTCCAGCCTTTGAACGTGCGCCAATCGAGGGGAGGCCATCGATTTTGTCCGTATGCGGCCCCGCATCGCTGCGCACAACATTCGTTAGGTATTTGATTTTTAACGATAAAACGAGTCTTCCGTCAACGCCGGATCGAGCGACCGTTAGCCCAGCGTCAAGCAGAACCGCTGCTGGATGTCATTGGCGCGGCGAGTTCGTATCCGTTATCTGCGGCGTGTATACGACCGTCTGGGTTTCTTCGTCCAGCAGCACACCGATCGCCAAGTAGACGAAGATGGCGAATATTGCGAGGAGTAGGACGCTGATAGGGAATGCGGCTGACGATCGCCTTTCGGGAGCATTGTGGTGATATCGGCTGAACATGTTGTTCACCCATTAGTGTTTTATCGAATGCCATCATAAGCCGCCCAGGTCGTGGCAAGGGTGCGTTAAAAGCGCGCAAGCCGTTAAAAGGCCGTTGTTTTCTTCCGCCGCTTCCTCCGAACGCGTTGCGTGCTCTTCGTCACCGGCACTTCGGGCAATCCATAGCCTGCAAGGGCGGCCAGCACAGCTGTGCTGTGTACGCCAAGCATGGCTTGTGCACCTTGCTGCACAGCGGCCCTAAACACCGGAACCAAGTCGTCATAGCCCAGTTCAATAAGCGCTCTTCAAAGCCTTTTTGTTCTTGCAGCATTGGTTGGTTACTCCATGTGGGGCAAAAGAATTAAATGTAATTATACGTCGATTTCGCGCGGATTTCCATGTATCCGCAAATAAAACCGCCGCTTCACCTGGCTTAGAAAGCGGTTCCAAGCTATATTTCTGGATTGTCGCCTAACCTATTGGCCGAGCGCTTGGCGCGACTTCATGGACACTTCGTCATGTCAGTCAACGACGTGCCAGCGATCCGCGAGACCTTCGCGAGGTTCGCCTTCTACGAGGCTGAGCGTGGGCGGTGGAAAAAGAACGCCGGAGCTGATCATCAGCGGGCCGCGCCGCTTGAAGTCCAACTGACAGTTCACCACCGGCCTCGGACCCCCGGAGGATCAAAATGAGGTGGGAAAGCCTGAATGAAACTACCCATTTTGGGGTGTATCTTGGGAGCAGGACGGCACTTGTCTATCTCAGGCCTTGCGGCAAAGGCGGTTGGTAGCGCACGGCGAATTGCGCATCGCCCGTTCGAGGATATTGGTTAGATGGATGAGGCAAGTAACTGAATTGCCTATTAATTACCTCGGCCGCGCGCCATGGCGGCAACATATACATAGGCTTGAGTCCTTCGCAAAAAAACTACCAGCCCTTGGGCCTGGAACACATCCTGTGACCCCTCAAATTAACTGGTTATTAAGCGTTCGCTTTGAAATGTATTGCTGATCAACTATCGTGATTGTTGCGGAAGGAGCGCAACAATCATGCCGGTGTCAGTAGCGTTTGTTGACCACCCGATCCTCCTGGAGGGATTGGTTAGTTCATATTCTGGAAAAAGTGACCTCGAGATCGTCGCCAAGGGCGAAAACGCGGTCGATGCTTTGAAAATTGTTGAAGAAATTTCGCCGCATGTCCTCGTGCTTGATCTGAGCATGCCCGGCGACGCCATGGCCGCCATCGAACGGATCGGGCAGAACTATCAAGCTACGCGGATTATTGTCTTTACCGCAAATTCGAGCATTGAAACAGCGATCCAAGCGCTGAACTATGGCGTTACGGGCTATGTGCTCAAAGGCAGCGGCGCCGATGATCTGCATGAAGCGATCCGGGTTGTGCATGACGGCGACACATTCATCACTGCCGGCTTTGCCACCAAGGTCATGATGGCCATGAAGACCTTCGCCGTCGTACCCAAGCGCAAAAGCGCCTGAGCCTGCGTGAGGAACAGATCGTTCGCCATCTCATGCGCGGCAGCACGAACCGTGAGATCGCCGCCTGTCTCGACATCAGCGAGACGACCGTGAAACACTACATGACCATGCTGATGCAGAAGCTTGACGCACGGAACCGCGTCGAGGTTGTACTTGCCGCCCAGAAGTTGAACGTGATTGCTGATGGCGGTGCCAACCGGGGGATGTCCGGGCGGTTCAAATGAACCGTTCTTGGCCCAACGAGGTCGCTCGCCGTCTCTCCCGTCGGATGCGGCGGGTGGTCATGTATGTGCCACTGAGTCATCGTGACCGGTTCCGGCGAGATAGGGGCAGAAAACCGCTTTGCACGTTTTCCCATTCTTCGGCGTCTCCGATGGCTTTTTCGCAGCGAGAAGAACTTGAAGTGCGGCGATGCGCGGCCGTAATTCCGGGAATGCCAGGGCGTCCAGGTCGAAAAGGACCGCGGAGGATGGGGTGCTTAGACTCCATGACGATTCGCGTGGCAACCGTAAAAATGCACCAATACCAGATACTTACTATCCACTGGTGCATATTTTCCCGAACGAACGCAGCGATACTCGTGACTTAAAGTTCCATAATTAGTATTATGCGATATGTTATTGTAGCCAGGTACATTCTAATTCGAAGTGCGACATGCGATAGATAACAATGGCTTATCAATTGCAAGGAATGGCCCATGAAGCGTACCTACTCCCAGATCGATATGGATGAACGGCGCAAAATCGGCCGTTGGCGGATGGCGGGCATCAGTGTCGATGTGATTGCCGAGAAACTTGGACGGCATCGCTCGACGATCTTCCGCGAACTGAAGCGCAATGCTTTCCAGGATCGTGAGATGCCAGACTTCAACGGCTACTACTGCGTGACCGCCGATGCGATGGCGCTTGAGCGTCGGGCGAAACTGCGCAAGCTTGTGCGGTTCTCTGTTCTGCGTCAGTCCATCATCGACCGCATCATGCATGGCTGGTCGCCGCAACAGATTGCCGGGCGGCTGCGGCTGGAGCGGCATCGGATTTCGGTCAGCCATGAGACGATCTACAAGTTTGCCTATTCGTCGGACGGCCATGCGATCAAGTTGTGGCGACATCTGCCGGAGCATCGTGCCAGACGCCGGCCACGGCACGCCAGGCGCCGTCATGGCAGGCGTTTCAGCCCGGATGTCAATATTCTTTACCGGCCCGACGTCGTCGCCGAGCGCAAACAGTTCGGGCACTGGGAATGCGATCTCATCCAGTTCCGCAAGAAATTCGGAAAGGCCAACGTAACGTCGCTGGTCGAGCGCGTCAGCCGGTTTGCCGTCTTGCTGCGCAACAACGACCGGCAATCGAGGCCTGTGATGGATGGCCTGATCCAGGTGCTACAATCCCTGCCCCACCTCGCCCGTCGCTCGATCACCTTTGATCGCGGCACGGAATTCACCGACTGGCCCTACCTGCAGGCAAGCATCGGAACGCAGACGTGGTTCTGCGACCCGCAATCGCCCTGGCAGAAAGGCACGGTCGAAAATACCAACGGACGGGCGAGGAAATGGCTTTCGAGAGAGGTCGACCCTCTGTCCCTTAGTGATCGCGATCTCACCGATATCTGCAATCACCTGAACGCAACGCCACGCAAATGCCTCGGCTACAAAACACCGGCCGAAGTCTTCCGCCAGAAACTCCTCGCCCAGATCAGGCGCACGGGTTAGGCTCTCGAAGCCCGCAGGTCGCGGTTCGCCATGAACTCACAGGCTGATAGTAGACCCGCCGGAACCTTCAGCCCACCCGACCCGCTTGACGCCCGCCTGGTGCAGCTTTCGCCTTGATGGGGCGAAAGCCATATCGGCCATATTTGTGGGCGAGCGCTGTGATGCTGGCGGTCAATGCCGCCTTATCATCCGCTATCTTAGCGACTTTGCGCTGCGTGGAACGATGCTGATCAAGAACAGTGCATGCCTGACAAAGCTTCGTGACGATCTCTTCCGCCTTGTGTCTTTTCGCCACCATTTCAATGTCCTTCTGCGGCTTATAAGCCATACTTCAAGAAGGACCACTTTTCAGGGGGCAGACCTGAGTCCAGCGGCTGGGCCGGCCCTTGGCACTGACGAAGTACAGGACGCCATACGCGACGACCGTGAAATCGACAAGGAAGGCAGCAAAATAACCTGCTATCCAAGGCTCCCCGAGATTAGTTAGATACAGATAGACCATAAATGCCTTCTCGAAGGTGCTGAACACCATGGTCTCAAATCGTAACCACGGACGGAACCCCGCGACCACCATTAGCGCGCCAATTCCGAAGATCATGATTCCCCAGTGTCGCAAAGCAGGTACGCTGGAGGGGGTGAAATCGACAAGTCCACCGAGCATCGGTGTGATGAGTTTGATGTCGAGCGCGAACGGCAATGGCCCACAGGTCGCCAAACCGAAAACAATGAGAAACCATTTGATGGTTTTGGAAATGAATTTGTTCAAAGTGCGCATCGTTATCCGCCAGACGATTGGAAGCAAGCTGTAGTAAGATGGAGCAAGACGGTCCGCCCCCGCGACGCACCGCAGATGTCATTTCATCAGAGCTGTCACCCGATCGAAAGCAGCGGAAAAGCCTTTCAGGGAAGCCGACAACGAGATCGGTTCGTTGGTATTGGCAGTCTTGGCCATCATCTTGAGCACCGCTCCAGTCCGCAGTTCGGCAAGGGCTGCGCCGTCGAAGCTAAGCGGCACAACGCATCCGGCAGGCAGACAGGTGCTAAAACGCACAGGTGCCTCCGAAGACTTCTCATCGACCTGAAGCGATACGCCGGCATCAAGTGCGAGCCCGAAGGGCAGAACAAGTGTACCGGTCGCAGTCTTCCCATCGCCACCGGCTGCTATCTCGATGGCCAGAAGCCGCTGTCCGTTCTGCTGTGTCTGTTGCTGCATGAGGAGACAATGCCTGTTCTTCCTCTGCACGCAGCTAACGATCCAGTCCGCGTAGCTTTCCTGCAGAGAGGACGCCCGGCCCGGGAGCGTGGCGTGCTCCTGCGCGAACGTTTCGCCAATGGCCAGGGCCACCAGGCAGAAGGTAGCGAAGACTGTCCGATTCGACCGGAACCACGGTGATAAGCACTGTCTCAAGGCCCCTGTCTCCCTCAGAACTTATAACCCAGGCGCAACGCGCCGCCGTGGCTTGTGTAGGTGTCGGAAAACGAGCCCTGGTAGTTCAAGCGCAAACTGAAGCCGTTGTCGCTCGCCAGATCGACGCCGGCGGTCAGTCGCCCCACCACGTCGGCCAGCGGCACCTCACTGCCGAACGTGCCTATCCCGGCGGGCGCGTTGGCCAACCGTGCAGATGTATCCCAGCTATCTGCGCTGCTGAAGCTCACTCCGGCGGCCGCGAATGCCCGCATGACCGTTGTCTCGTTAACGTCAACACGCGTACCGACTTCAATGGCCGGAGTGGCGTGGAAGCTCCATTGGCCGGCATCATCGACCAGGAGATCGAGGGCGCCGGCTCCCGACTCGCGATAGCCATTGGCATGCGAATAGATCAGGTCAAAGTCCACCAGAGGCCGCACATAGTAAGGATCCTGCGCGAAGGTATAGGCTGCGCGCACGCGGGTGCTGACATTGTAAACCTCCGGATCGCCTTCGGCCTGGCCGGCGAAATCAGGAATCCGGATCGTGCGCGTATTGTCGTACCAACCGTAACTGCCGGCAACGGCACCCGACAGCAGCCAGGGGCCGCTCTGGTGCTTCAGCGAAGCGCCGGCGTAGAGGATGTCGCCGTCGGCGTTGACCCGGCCGTCGTCGCCACGGATGGAACTGCGGTCATAGCCGCCAGCGAAGCCGACGAACCAGTTCGGCGACACCTCGACCTGGGCGCCGGCTTGCAGGGCATAGGTCGTGGTGTCGAAGCCCGACACGCTGGCGCTGGTCTTCTGGTCGAGCGTCTGTGCGCCGGCCTGAGCCCAGCCACACTCCGTCTCCGTCAGGAACGAGGTGCCCGCGGCAAACATGGGGCAGCTCAGCAAGAGGTCGAGGTGCTGCTGCGTCATGGCGATGCTGCCGGCCGCAGCCGCACCGGAGACACCGGGCGACATGTCCGACAGCGCTGCTCCATAGCTGCCCGCATCGCCGTCGGCGAGAGAGCCGAGCGTGCCGAACAGCGTGCCAAAGGAGCCACCGCCGGCATCCCAGATTTCCTGAAGGTGACCTGCGACGCTATCCTGGCCGTCGTCTAGCGCGGCGCCAGGTTCGGCGAAGTGGGCCGACTCCGCCGAAACCGACAGCTCGTTTCCTGCCCGGGTGACGGCGTAGTCGAAGATTGCCGACTGGGCGCTCAGCGAATGGTCCAGTGTGCCTCCGACGGTGAGGAATGGCAGACTGATGTCGGGCAGGACGCTGATGGCGCTCACCGCGAACTTGCCGTCCAGCTTAGCGTCACCGTCGATGGTCAGCCGATCCATGCGCGAGCCAGCGAAGTCGGCGGTAAGCGCCAGTATGCCACCCGTGTCTTGCGTGAGGTCGCCAGTGATTCTGGTGGCGTCGATGCCGCCGGAATGACCGATCATCAGCCGGCCAAGATTCATCACGTCAGCCTCATAAATCTCCGCATCCGTAAGCAGGCCGCCGGCCTCATTGATTACGGAGACGGCCATGCTGCCGCCGAAACGGGCCGCCATCGGCATGGTGCCGTCGGTGGATATCTTACCGGTCGGCGCGTTGCCCTCAATGCTCGCCTCTTTCACGCTGCCGCTGATCGTGCCGTAGTTATATGCGGTCAGGACGCTGCCAGCGGGCGACGTCCTGCCGGGGGTATATTTGACGGCGACCCCTGAAGCAGCCGAGACGCTGCCTCCGGCATTGACAGTCAGCAGGTTGTTCTTGCCTCCCGAGACCAAGATGCCGGCGCCGTTGTCGCCGGAGCCGCCGTTCACGGAACCTTTGACGGTCACATTGACCTTGCCGTTGTTGTTCGTCCCAGCATCGCTCTGCGCGAATATGCCGATCGAATCCTTGCCGGTCGCCTGGATAGCCCTGCCAGCATCGAGGGTGACCGTCACATCGCCGCTTTTGCCGGCCGACGAGAGATTGCCGTTGGAGCCGATGAAAGCACTGGTCGCGTTGCCGCCGAAACCGCCGCCGCCGCCGATCGACTGGGCCAGGATGCCGTAGGCATAGTCGCCCGACGTGGTGATGTTGCCGTCAACAGTGACGGAGACATCGTCGCCGTCACCGGTGCTGCCGGGGCTGTTGCCCTTGTAGGAGAGCGGCGCACCCGAGGCGGTGCCGCCAATACCGCCGCCGCCGCCGATCGACTGGGCAACGAGGCCATGGGCGGCCAGACCGCGCGTATGAATCGTGCTGTCGTTGGTTAGATCGACCGTGACGACGCCGCCGTTTATTGTTCCACCGCCCGAGCCGCCGACCACGAGCGAGCCGATGCTGTCGGCCTCGCCGGCGCCGCCGATGCCGCCGCCACCGCCGATCGACTGCGCGACAATGCCATGCGCCCGGTCGCCATAGGTGTCCACGCCGCCGCCGTAGTTCAGGTCGATTTCGCCGCCGCTGCCGCCGACGCCGCCGCTGCCGCCGACAACAAGATCGATAGCATGGCTGTCATCCTCTTGGGCCGCCTTAGTGCTTCCGGCGCCGCCGACACCACCGCCGCCGCCGATCGATTGGGCCAGGATGCCTATCGAATCGTCGCCGTTGGTCTGAAGGGCGAGCCAACTTCCCGCACCGACTGTAATTTTGCCTCCGCTGCCGCCGGCGCCGCCGCTGCCGCCGAAACCGCCGCCGACGGTGATCTTGCCTGCCGCCTTGTCGGAACCATCGCCGCCCTGGCCGCCGCCGCCGCCGATCGACTGCAGCAGTACACCATAGGCGCTATAACCAGCGGTACTGATGCCGGCGGTGCCGTGGTCACTGTCGAAGGTGATGTCGACCGTGCCGCCATTACCGCCCGCACCGCCGCTGCCGCCAATGCCGACGGTGATGTTTGCTGTTGCCTGGCTGCCGGATGCGGTGGATGTGCCACCGGCACCGCCACCGCCGCCGATCGATTGGGCGACGATGCCGTCGGCCCAGTCGCCCGTGGTGGCAATGTAGCCGCCATGCGTCAGCGTGACCGTGTTGCCATTGGCGGCCGTCCCGCCACTTCCACCGTCGTCAATGGTGGCGCCGACACTGACGTTGAAGCAGTAGCCATGTCCATCGCCGTCATCGCTGGCGCATTCGCTGTCACCCTTGTCGTCGAGCGGCTCGGAATCGTCAGAAGTAGCCTGCCCTACCGAGCCGCCTAGCCCGCCGCCACCGCCGATCGACTGCGCGAGCACCCCGTCCGCATCCGCGCCCGAGGTATTGATTTTACCCCTGGTGGTGACGGTGGCCGTGCCCGCCGTGCCGCCACTGCCGCCAGTCCGGCCAACGGAAACGCCGACAGATGCGGAGAAAGCACCGCTACCCCCTTCGGATTCTTCGGCTTCCTCGCCGCCGGGCAGGCCGGCGCTGGCCGACAGCCCGACGCTGACACCTTGCGAAGTACCGCCGCCGCCGCCGATCGACTGGACGAGCACGCCGCGAGCACCGGACCCGCTGGTCTGCAAGCTGGTGCCGCTCTCGAGGTCCACAGTCGCGTTTCCACCGCTGGCGCCGCCGCTGCCTGAGCCGCCGACGCCGACATTTGCCGCCAGGTTGAAGCCGCTACCGATCTGCTTGCTGTTGACGCTGCCGACGCCGCCATTGCCGCCGCCGCCACCGATCGACTGCACCACGATCGCATTGGCATAATCGTCGGCCGTCGTCACCGAGGCGCTGTCGTTGAGATCGACCTTGACGATACCGCCATTGCCGCCGCTGCCGCCGGAGCCGCCGACCGAGACACCGATGTCGGCGCTGATGGTGTCCACCGTGCCGACAGTCGCGGCCATCGACGACGCACTGCCGCCATTGCCGCCGCCGCCGCCGATCGATTGCGCCACAAGGCCATGCGACGAAGCACCTTTCGTGGAGACTGCGGAGCTGCCGTCCAGCGTCAGCGACACTTCCTCGGCAGTCCCGCCTGATCCGCCGCTACCGCCGACGGCCGTGGAGACGCTCATAGCCAGGGAGACGTCTTCGCCAGTCGGCACCGCCACGGTGAGTGCGTCGGCAACCGAGGAACCGCCGCTGCCGCCACCGCCGCCGATCGACTGCGCGAGCACGCCAATCGCGTCGGTCACACCGCCGCCGCCCTGGCCGGTCTTGATGCTGCTGTCGGTCAGGCCCACGGAAACCTCGCCGCCGGCGCCGCCGGAGCCACCGGTGCCGCCGACAGCCACCGACGCCGTGAAGCCGATACCCGCGGAATAGGAACTGGCGGAACCGCCGGTGCCGCCGCCGCCGCCGATCGACTGCGCCACGATGCCCGCGGCGTGAGATCCCTGGGTCGTCAGGTGGAGGCCCTCGAAGCCGACGGTCACGGTATTTGCGTAGCCGCCACCACCTCCGCCGCCGCCGATCTGGAAGCTGCCGAGCCCGGCATCGCCCCCCGTGGCGTTGCCGCCATTACCACCGCCGCCGCCGATCGATTGCGCGAGTATGCCGAGCGCACCGGAGCCTTCGGTCGCGATGGTAACTGCCTGCTGCATTCCAGAGCCTGTAGAACAATCGCCGCCGGAATTTTCATTGGTGACGCAGACCCATCCGCCGCTACCGCCGCCCGAGGCGGTGCCGCCGACACCCAGTGCCGGAACACCGACCGACAGGTCGATCACATTGCCGCCATTGCCGCCGCCGCCGCCGACCGATTGCGCCATGATCGCATGCGACATCTCACCCTGCGTGGTGACCGAGCCGCCAGTCAGCAATACGTTTGCATGGCTGCCGGAACCGCCAGCCCCGCCCGAACCTCCAACGGTCGCGATGCCCTTCGCACCGCCGCCCGAACCACCGCCGCCGCCGATCGACTGTGCCATGATGCCGATCGCCGCGTCGCCGGCCGTGCTGATGGCGCCCGAGCTCTGGACCTCGGCAGTGCTAGCATAGTTGCCGCTGCCGCCGGAACCGCCGATCGACAGGATGCCGCCCGCCATACCGGCGGCGCCGCCGCCGCCGCTGATCGACTGCGCAATGATACCGTGCGCCGAATAGCCGGAGGTGGTGATCGCGCCGGAATTCTGGACACTGGCCGTCTCGGCCTCCCCGCCGTCGCCACCATCGCCACCCAGCTCGAGCGTCAGTCCGTCGGCGATGCCGCCGGTGCCGCCGCTGCCGCCGATCGACTGCACCAGGATGCCATAGGAATGATCACCCGAGGTGGTGATCGTTCCGCCAGCATTGTTGATGGTAGCTGTGTTGCCACTGCCGCCATTGCCGCCATTGCCCGCACCGCCGCCGAGCACGTCGGTGAAGTTGCCGCCCGTACCGCCGCCGCCGCCGATCGAATGCAAGGTGACCGCAGCCGAAAAATCCCCGACTGTCGTGATCTTGGAGCCACTAGTCATATACGCGCCGACGGACCCGGCATCGCCACCGTAACCGCCGCCGCCGCTCGTGCCGACAACGGCCGTGTCGTCGCCGCCATTGCCGCCCTGGCCGCCGATGCTCCCGCCCAGCACGCCGTAGGCCTGGTTGCCGTCGGTCTTGATGGCGCCGTGGACGTTCATCTGAATCTCACTGACCGCACCGCCTTTACCGCCCGAGCTGTCCTTCTCGCCGTTTGCGCCGTCGCCACCACGCCCGCCCAGAGCCAGCGCGGCTACGCCGACGACATAGTCGCCCTGGGTCGAAACAGTGGCGCCTGACTGGAGGGTCAGGGTCGAGTCGAAGGCAGAGCCGTTCCCACCGCGGCCTCCGGTCGTTGACTCCGTGCCGGCGCCGCCATCACCACCCTGACTGAGCGCAACGATGCCGCCAGATAGTTCGTTCGCGCCGGCGCCGGTGGCAACCACGGTTATATCGGAATATATGCTGATATTGATCTGGTCGCCGTCTGCGCCGGCGCCGCCATTGTCGGACGAGTCATGAGAATCCGTGCCGTCGCCGCCCTGGCTCAGCGCATAGATGCCGCGCACGCTGTCGGCGTCGTTCGCGTAGATGCCGATCGCGCCGATGGATGCATTGCCGGAGGAACCGTTTGCGATATCGATGAAGCCGCCCGCGCCGCCCGCGCCGTTGTCGTCGCCGCCTGCTTGACCGGTGGATTCGGCGGCAAGACCCCAGACATAGCCCAGTCCGTTCAGCGGGTTGGTCCCGCTGCCGAGGCTCACCTGCCCGGTGTTGGTAATGTTGATGGTGCCGCCGCTGCCGCCGTTGCCACCCACTTGGTCGCCCGCCGCACCGCTATTCTGTTCGCCGCCGCTGCCGCCCTTGCTCACGGCAAAGATGCCGGTCATACCTCTGGCCGTATTCGAGTTGAGCGATTCTACGGCCAGCGCCCCGTAGTTGGTGATCGTTATCGCGCCTCCCGCCCCACCGGCCCCGCCGCTGGATTTGTAGTTGTCGTTATCCCCATCCCCGTCGCCGCCGAAGCTCGTTGCCGAAATCAAGCTGCCGATCGAGCCTGGATCTGTCGAGCTCGTCAGGGTTATGGGGCCGTAGTTGGTGATCGTCACGGAACCGCCGGCGCCGGCGCTTCCCTCGTCAACGCCGGCGCCACCCATTGTATATGTCATGATGACGCCGCCGACGGATTCCCACGGCACTGTGTAAGGAAGGCTTGCGCCGGCCGTGTACGAGGCCTGGGTGTTGATCGTTATATTCGCTCCTGGGTCACCGTCCTTCTCATCGTTGTGATCGACACCACTGTCGCCCCAGCAGGCGGACCACGTATATCCATAGTCGACCTGGCCGATTGTCTGGGTCGCGGACCCGGTGCAGCCCGCGTACGCATTGCCGGCCACGGTTGCGCCGGCGAGACCCAAGGCCAACACCATCAGCAGACGCGATGCGTTTCGGTCGGACAGGACTGCAGGCTGGTCGCTGCAACTGGATGAACGGCGCGACGATCCTTGCCGGATCTTTCCGGTGCGTACGACATGCTTCATGCGATGAGCCCCCAAAAGTGAAGCGAACAAGACCTGCCGACCTTGAGACAAGCTTCGTCGCATGCGCAATCTGCGCGAAATCCTCGACGCGACTTCCTTCAACCAGAATTGCAAGGCCACAACCACGCGAACGATAAAGCGGCAAACAGCGGAGATTCAACCGAACAAAACGATTCAATTCTGACCAAATCCTGCATGCGACGCTCTGCAGAGCACTCTTGGGATTTGTCGATCGATGAAAATCGATCAATTCGGCTGAACTCTTGTAAATTCTTACGTCACTTGATTGTTCTTGCGCCTGTGCTCGACTCCTGCCAGCTATAGGTTGCACGATCGCGTGACTTGCAGCAGCAGGGGGACACCGTACAAATGCTCCAGAATGCTTGACCTCAAGACAGTCCTGGTCGTCAATCTGGCGACTGCCAGCCTGCAGGCGATCGTCTGGATCTTTGTCTGGCGTCATCTCTACGAGCTCAAGTTTCTTGCTGCGGGGTTTACCGCCATTGCCATAGGGCTTCTCTTGATGATCTTGAGAGGGGAGCAGCCTGCAGCATGGTCCATCGTGCTGCACAACACTGTAATAAAACTTGGTCTGGTCCTGCTCGCCGAAGGACTGGCGCGCTTCCTGGGACAACCTCGCTACACCTGGATCGGTATTTCGCTGCTGATTTTTCAGGTCGTGGCCTGGAGCATCGCCGTCGCCGTCGATCCGGGCAACCTTGCCATCCGCATCCACACGTCGACCCTCTTTACGGTCGTCATGATGTCAGTGATGTCCGTGGCGCTGCTGCGTGACCGGACACAGCCTTGGCTTTTGCGATGGATCACGATTGCGGTATTGGGTGAGTATATCGCGGCCAGTATAATTCATAGCGCCATCGAGTATTGGGACCCGGCCATCGCCCAGGACATCGCGGTCCTCAACAACCGAAATGCTTGGTACCTGTTGCAGGGTGTTCTGTTCCTGATTGCGTTGTTTGCATGCCTGCTCTTCATGGTCAGCTCGCGACTTTCAGCGGCACTGCGCGAGAAGAACGAAGCTTTGTCGCGGGAAGTGGTGGAGCGCCGGAGACTGGAAAACCAATTGAATGTCAGTCTTGAAGCCGAACGCGCCCTTCGTGAGGAGCAGGCCGACTTCATGCGCATTGTCAGTCACGAGTTTCGTACCCCTCTGGCGGTAATCCGCAATGCCGCCGACATGATCGGCCTTGTCGGCGACAGATCGCGTGAAGCGACAAAGGAACGGCTTACCGGGATCGGCGAGGCGCTCGACCGGCTGTTCTCCCTGATCGATCGCTTCATGACGAACGACCGCGACAATGGCTTTCGACCGCAATCGATACAGATCGGATCTCTGATGGCCGACGTGCAGTTCCATTTCGAAATGACCGGGCGAGGTGAACGCTTGCATTTCAGGACGGACGGGGAAGCTACTTCGATTTTCGTCGATCCCGATATGCTGGCAACCGTCGTCATCAATCTCATCGACAACGCATTCAAATACTCGCCCGAGAACCAGTCCATTCACATTGATACCGTGGCAGAAAGTGCGTTCGTCGATATCCAGGTCCGTGATCGCGGTATCGGAATTCCGAAAGCTGAGGCACACAAAATTGGTCGCCGCTTCTTCCGAGCCTCCAACGCCAAGGCCGGAAGCGGGACCGGGCTTGGCCTTTACTCTTCCCGTAAGCTTCTGGCCTATCATGGCGGCACATTGGAGCTGCTCCCCCGTGAAGGAGGGGGAACGGCGGCTGTGGCGCGCGTGCCCATGTTGAGCAGAACGACAGAGCCCGCCCTGCAAGAGGAGTTGATGACTTGACCCGCATTTTGATCGTCGAGGACGAACAGCGGCTGTGCAAGGATCTGGTTGATTTCCTGGGGTTGTGCGGTTTCACGGCCGAAGGGACTGCGACAGCAGAAGGCCTGCGTCGGGCACTGGCAAATGATGAGCCACCTGATGTCATCATCCTCGATGTCGGGCTGCCTGATGGCAATGGTTTCGATCTGGCCAGCGAAATCCGTGCGGCCTATCGCTGCGGGATTATCATGCTCACAGCTCTTGGCGACGGTGACGACCGTATTCGAGGCTTTGAAAGTGGAGCTGACATTTATCTCGTCAAGCACAGTACCTTGCGGGAGATCGAAGCAGCGATCCGTAGTCTGTTGCGACGAACGGGTGATCAAGCTGATCATACGGACAGCACCTCAGGCAAATGGGCATTGGACAGCAGAAATTGGACTCTCACTGCGCCGAACCAGCGCTCACTCAAGTTAACGGCAACCGAGTTCGCGCTCGTCAGGACGCTCTGCAAACATGACGGTGGCATTTGCGGGCGCGAGGAACTGGCGGAGACCATTGCCCGCCCCAGAACCCATTTCGACAACCGGCATCTGGATGCTGTCGTCAGTCGCCTTCGCCGAAAAATAGGCGAGCAGACCAACCTGAATGTGCCGATAAAGGTGGTCTATGGGGTGGGCTATACGTTCACAGCCCCGACAGTTGTGCAATGAGGATCCCACGCGAGATCGGGTACGTTCGCGTTCGACGAACTCTCGCGTGTTGACAAGAGTCCCGAACTGCGAGCTCGGTCGCATTGTTTCGACCTAAGAACAACTCGGAGTCAGAGCGTCAGGAAAGAGACGGCCGCCGTCCTTGCCGCCTCGCGGTCGCGTCCGACATGGCGTGCGGCGCGCTGCCACTTTCCCTGCCATATCGCTTACAACTCAGATCACTTGCTCCATAATACCGGGACAAGTCCACCGGCAGTTGCAAATCTTTTCACCCCGGAAAACGATAACGAATCAGTTGTATTCGCGACGGGGACATATAATGCGATTCTTCCTTGGCCTTCTCGCGTTCGGTGCGCTCATTGCCGCCTCCATCCTCGTCTTGCCCAGCTTCGTTTCGAGCGATTGGATGCGCGCCGAACTCAGCCGAAAGCTCTCGACTGCAACAGGCAGCTCAATTGTCTTGAAAGGCCCCGTCAGGCTGTCCGTATTCCCGCATATGGCGGTGGTTGCCGAAACTGTCGTGCTCTCGAGCGAAGAAGCGGGCGTCGCAGCGGAAATCGGAGAGGTTGCGGGCTCAGTGACACTCTCCTCCCTCTGGTCGGATCGCTTGCACATCAAGGAGATCAGGCTGGTTCAGCCGATCATCACATTGCACGAGAAGACAGGCAAAGCATCGCCCACAGAAGGCGGCAAGTTGGGCCGAGCCAAACCAGGCGATCCGCTTGCCGCGCTTGTCACTTTCCTGGAGCGAAGTGCAATCGACTCGGTCTCGGTTGTCAGTGGGACTTTGAGACAGCAAAGCACTGCTGGTGCGAAGCAGGTCATAACCGATATCGACCTTTCACTCGCAGTACCCGACATCGACGATCAACTTTCCCTTTCGGCGAGCGCCCGTATCGAGGAACGGCGCTACCAGATGACGCTCGCGATCTCCTCCGTGCGCCCGTTGCTTGAACGACAGCCAGCTGACCTGAGCCTTTCCTTCGAGGCGGATCCGGCCCCCGCCCCCGGGTTCTCCGCATTCGAGGCCACCGGACAAGTCGACCTCAACACCAATGGCAGCTACCAGATCCGCGGAGGCAAACTGCTCGTTGGAGACGAACCGCTTTTGCTCGACGCACTCTTCATACCCGGCAATCGCCCGCGGTTTCTCGCTGACATCGACGCCGAACGGTTGGACCTGAGCGCATTTATTGAGGCTACTACCTCGGCATCGTCGCAACCCAACGCGAAATCGGAGAAGTCGGGCGCTTCGACGGGTTTGCAGCTTCTGACCGGGTTCGATGCCGATATCGGCGTGAACATCAGGGATCTTGTCCTTGGTGATATCGCGGCATCAGACGTTGCATTGGCGGCAACGCTAAAGGACGGGCTGGTTTCGGCAAGGATAGAACATCTCGGCATCGATGCCGGCAGCGTTGCGGCAAATATCTCTGCCGATATTCGCGAGGTTGAGCCGACCTTCAAGGGCCGCATATCCAGCAGCGGGCTCGATGTCGCCAAAGTGGCAAATCTGACCGGGCAATCCGTTCCTTTGACCGGGTCCGTCACGATCGATACCCGGTTCGCGTTTCGCGGCCTTTCGGGGGATGCCCTGAGAAAAACAATCAACATGACCGGCAGCCTGGGCCTGCACAGCGCGACCTTCAACGCGCCGGGCGTCGCCGATCCCTCGTTGAGCAAAGTCAAGATTAAGAAGCTGGCACTCAGGATCGATGACGTTGCAAAACCGGGGCGTCTGTCGGGCAGCCTGGCCTGGCGCGGCAAATCTGCCGAAGTCGATTTGCAGCTACCGTTAGGCAGTCTCTTGGCCGGGGACTTCAACTCGGGGGGAATACCCCTGAAGCTTGACATGCGTATGCCGGGAGCGGCTCTTTCGCTTGATGGCAAAGCGGCCATTCCAAACGGCTATGCCGGCAAGCTGATTTTTTCGACAGCGGACGTTCGCGGGTTCCTTGGCTGGCTTGGACAGAGCGGCCCGGACAATATCGACCTATTTGCGTTCAACGGTGAAGTCATCGCGAGCCCGGCGAGCGTTCAGTTCGAAAGTGCCACTTTGTCCGTCAATGGTGTCGAGGGGACCGGGAGTGGATCTGTCCAATTCACGACACCATTGAAGATATCCAGCGCCCTCAAGTTCGCACAGCTGGATTTTGCGCGCCTCGCCGGCACGCGCTCGCCATCACCTCAATCGAAGGCGCAGGGAGATGGTCCTGCGCCCAACGCTCCGTTGGATTTCTCCTCGCTTGGATTGATCGACGCATCGATTAGGGTAAACGCCGATAAACTTGGATACGGCAACGTATTTGCAGGGCCGGTGGCAACCACTCTTACCGTTGCCGATGGAGTTGCAAGTCTCAGCCTTCCTGAAAGCCCGTTTTATGGCGGCCATATTACCGCAAGCCTGAGGGCCGACGGCTCCGGGCCCGAACCGTCGATTGCTTTAAACACCTCGATCGCGGGCGCTTCGGCGGCGCCGCTTCTGACCGACATGGCAAACTTCAGACATCTTGAAGGCTCGCTGCAGGCCAGGCTCGACATAACGGGAGCTGGCAGCACGACTGGCACACTCAAACAATCGCTTCAAGGCAGCGCGAATGTCCGGTTTTCCGATGGCGCCATCCGCGGCATCGACATCGCCGACGCCTATAACAACCTCGTTGGCCTGATGTCGTCGGGCTTCAAGCAGAATGAAAGCCAAGCGACAGGGTTCACTGAGCTCGATGCCTCGTTCGCCATTGATAGCGGCGTTGCACGAACGGAGGATATCAAGCTTATCGGCCCGCTTGTGCGCATGAACGGGACCGGGGAGGCAAATCTTGCGGACGGACAGATGAAGTTTCGGCTCGATCCGCGGGTGGTCGCATCGCTGGATGGACAGGGCGCCGAGATCTCAACTGACGGAATCGGAGTTCCGGTCCTGATCGAGGGGCCCTTTGCCCGTCCTCGCATATATCCCGATCTGTCGGGACTTTTGAAGAACCCCACCGCTGCCTTGGCGACACTGAAGAAGTTCGGACTGCCGACCGACACGTTGCGGATCGATGACCTGCTCTCCGACAAAGCGACTGGAGGATCCTTGCGCGACGTCGTCGGCGGCGCCATCGACAAGACCCTCAAAGGCGAGCGAAACCAACCTTCCATCGAGGAGATCATTGACGGCAATGTGGCGCAGAGCGACGAGGCGCCGCCGGACCTGCAAGCTGACGAAGACCCCGCTACTCTCGAACCGGCGGCCAGGCAACCGGTCCCTGGAGCGGAGCAGTCCGATCATGACGCGGGGACGTTGGGAAATCTGTTCAACCGGCTTCTCCAATAGAGAACCATCGCAGGGTCCGGATTGTTGCAGTTCCCGGGCGCTGAGATGGCGTAGTTTTGACGGCGTCTTCACTTCTCCGGCTCTGAAGGCTGCCCTCAACTTGCCGTCCGTGCGGTTCCCCCGCAACGCCGGCGCAAGAGCGCAGAGGGGAGGGCAAACCCGGCGTGTTCGAGCTCGCCAGCGGCGGCGTGCTCAGCCTCGATGAAATAGGCGAGATGCCGCTGGACATGCAGCCCTTCCTGTTGCGTGTGCTGGAAGAGCGTGCAGTCAACCGGCTGGGCGACAGCCGGCTGCGGCCTGTGGACGTGAGGCTTGTCGCCTCGACGAACCGCGACCTCAAGGTGGAGGTCGCAAACGGCCGCTTTCGCAAAGATCTTTTCTATCGGATCAGCACCGTCTCCATCTGCGTCCCGCCGCTGAGGGATCGCGGCACCGACAGCCTGCTCCTAATCGAGCATTTCAATCGCAAAATGGCGGATCGCAGGGGAAGCCCGCCGCTGCGGTTCTCGAACCAGGCGCTGGACGCCCTGCTTGCCTACTCCTGGCCGGGTAACGTGCGCGAGTTGCGCAACCTGGTCGAACGGCTTCAGTTACTCTCAAACACGGGAAATGTTGGACTGGAAGATCTTCCTGTTGATATAACCGAGCCCGCGAAGCCTGCGGCGATCCCTGAGGACGAACGGGTAGTGGTGGAGGCGCAAGCCTTCAGCCTAGAAGATGCGGAGCGCCAAGCTATTTGCAGTGCCTTGAGGGCCGAGTATGGCAATCTCAGCAAGACTGCCCAGCGGCTCGGTGTCTCGCGACCTACGCTCTACCGGAAACTCGATCAATTTGGTATCAAACGGAGATTCCTATAATCCCGTAAGAGCTTTTTTCAGGATGGGACAAGTAGCAACTAAAGAAGTAGCCTCATGTTTGTCTTTGCCACGTGTCGAGCGAGCAAATTTCGTGTCGCGCAGACGCAGGGGCGCCGTCGTGCGGCGCTTGATGAGCCGGCGCGAAAGCCACTTGCATTGCAGACTGTTATCATGATGGCCCCCGTTTTAAAGGGCGCCTTCCCGGTCGTTCCTCCTCACGGTCGCGAATTATTTGAAGCGACCATGCCGCTGCAGAACTTCAATGCGATAACCGTCAGGATCGGTGACGAAAAAGAAACGGGCGAGCAGGCCGCCGTCGCGGTTGAAATCGACGATCTTGCCGGTACATTCTAATTTGAAGTGCGACATGCCAATGATTTCAATGGTTTCCCCTTGGAGATTTTGGGATGTCACGAAGCTATTCGCAGCTCACCCTTTCCGATCGACGACGTTTGCATCAGCTCGTGGAACGCAAAGTTCCTGTCGGTGAGATCGCCCGCCAACTCGGTCGGCATCGATCGACGATCTATCGTGAACTGAAGCGCAATACCTTTCATGATGCCGAGTTTCCGGAATACAGCGGCTATTACAGCGGTATCGCCAACGACATCTCGAAGGAGCGTCGGCGACGGCTGCGCAAGCTCAGCCGCCACCCGCAATTACGCGAACTGGTCATCGAGCAGCTGGAGGCGCTTTGGTCACCGGAACAGATCGCCGGCCGCCTGCTCGCCGATGGCGTGAGCGCCGTCCGTGTCTGCACCGAGACGATCTATCGCTTCATCTATGGCAAGGAAGATTATGCGCTGGAGCTCTATCAGCATCTGCCAGAAGGCCGTCGCAAGCGCCGCCCACGCCGCTCCCGCAAACCCCG
The DNA here is from genome assembly GCF_001695865.1 of Ensifer sp. LC384. Taxonomy (NCBI): domain Bacteria; kingdom Pseudomonadati; phylum Pseudomonadota; class Alphaproteobacteria; order Hyphomicrobiales; family Rhizobiaceae; genus Ensifer; species Ensifer sp. LC384. The sequence continues at coordinate 67,326 of NZ_MBST01000021.1, read as the reverse complement.
TGACGGCTCGATCCCGTTGGACTGCAGGATCAGCCAACGCCCTGATTTCATTGCCGATCGCTCTCAGTTCGGCCACTGGGAGGGTGATCTGCTGATCTTCCGGCGCGACCTTGGTGAAGCCAATGTCACCTCGCTGGTCGAGCGCAAGAGCCGCTACACGGTGATGATCAAGAATGGCAGCCGTCACTCTCGTCCGCTCATCGACAAGATCATCGATGCCTTCTCACCGCTACCCGCCTTTGCCCGGCAGAGCTTCACCTTCGACCGTGGTACCGAGTTTCGCGGTTTCAAGGCTTTGGAAGATGGACTCGGCGCCAGGAGCTGGTTTGCGATCCGAATTCACCGTGGCAGAAAGGCGCGGTCGAGAACACCAACAAGCGCATCCGTCGCTTTGTGCCGAGCGATACGGACCTGTCCGCCGTCAACCAGCCGCAACTGGTCGCCCTCGCCCACCATCTCAATTCACTGCCGAGGAAGTGCCTTGGTTACCGCACGCCCGCCGAGGTCTTCATGGCCCATTTGCGCGATTGCGGGTAATCCCCTACCCTCCACTCGTCATTGTTGCACTTGGATTAGATTCTCCAAAAAACGTGAACATGCATAGCCTGTTTCAGCCCAGCATTGAGAATGCTTGCACAGGGCCAGTTGCCTAAAGACGCGGACGGCGGCACTCTCAGAAGCCAGCTTCTTTCTGATGGCGCACGGCGAGGATTGTCAAAATGTCCTCATCAATACGGTAGCGCGTGACGTATCCGCTGTCTCCAAAATCAATGAGCCACTCTCGATATTGATCAGGCAGATCGTCAATGAGGCGCCCCATATTGGGATGTGCGCCAAGTGCTTGCACACCCTTGAGAATGGCTTCACCCGCTCGCTTGGCTGCGGATGGGCTTTTGGGCTGCAAGAATTTCCGAAGGCGTTCAAGGTCACGAACAGCTGCTGGAGAGAAGACTATTTGTGGCATTCAGGCGCGGCACGCTCGTCGTCCGTTCCCCACGTGGATAGCCATTTTTCGACCTCGTCCGCAGTGGCATGAAGGCCGGTCGCTTGAAATTCCTCCCACGCGTTCAGCGTGTCGTGTCGCAATGCCTCTCGTTTCTCTTCTCGCTCCACATATTGCGCAATCGCTTCACGCATGATCCAGTGAGACGATCGGCGGCGGACTTCGGCCAAGTGTTGAACGCGGCCTTTTAGCTCATCATCGAGCTTGAGCGAGGTCGGGGATGCCATGGCAGCCCTCCTTAGTTAAAGGTAATACCAGGCGCTAATATAGGCTCTGTCATTTCGCCTGTCTATGATCCAGCTGAACCTTCGCGCCGAACGACCGACAAATTCCCTTGCCTTGAACGACATAGAACTGCCGACCGGGCCATTCCCCGGTCGAATAGCCAACCCTCGTGAAATGCGACGAAGGCATCTGTCGCAGACGCTTGCCCCTAGGGGACAAAGAATGAGCGCACCAGGCAACGGCAGCAACGCTGCCGGAACCAGTTCGCACGCGGCTTGACCGGTTAAAAGGGTCGCCGAAGGAATTTCAACATAGTGCCGGCCAACGGCCGGGAACCGGAAAGCCTACCCCCGGCAAGCCGCGCCGCTCGTTCGAGGGTTCGCACCAAACGCGACAAGCGGCTGGCTCCTCGCCTTCGCCTCCTGCCCTCATCTACCGGCCCTGACCAACGAGAGGTGGCTCGGTTTGTCTGAACAGTTTCGGGCGTTTTGTTAAGTGAATTTCCACACCGCGTCATTGCGCGGATGCATGAGAAGAAGATCAGCCAGGCGGAGATCGCGCAGACGCTTCGCCGAGACCGCTCGACAATCTGCCGCGAGTAGCGACGGAATAAACGTATAGGAGGCTTCAAACAGCCTCACAAGTCTCTACATCACAGCCAGCTGCTGACCAATATCACGCAGCGTCATCGTCTGCAGGCGCTCGCCGGCATGCGCTTGGCCTCAAATGAGCTTCAGCTTCGTTGCCAGTGCCGTCGCCTGCGCCTGCGTACCGGCATCGAGCTTCCTGCGAGCGTTGTTCATATGGAAGTTCACATTCGCATAGGTCATGTTCTCGATGGTGGCGATCTCTCTCATGGATTTACCCTCGGACGACCACTTGAGCATCAGCGCCTGTTGGGCGGTCATGCGGATGCTCGGTTTTGCCGTGGGTTCAATTTCCGTTTGCTCGATCCGCACGTGAAGCTGAGCGACCGCCGTCGCGGCTGCGACCGGATCGATATCTCGGTTCAACGAAAGGGACGGCTTGTGCGAGGCAATGGTCAGCATTGCCATACGTCTGAACGCAGTCGCAACCGGAATGGTGATGCCCGACCGAATGCCGAAGCCAGCGGCATCCAGATAAAACTGCCGAACACGCCTCGATCTAACAGTCCTTGAATTTTCGGAAGACCAGGTGAACGCTCTCATCGTGGCCTTGGCAATCTGGATCACGGGATCAATCTCATTGAAGCTCTTGGAGAAATACCGATCCTGCCATTCGGGTGAATAATTCGACACAGCGAATGTTCCGACCGGCTGAAGATTAAGGTAGGCGTAATACTCGAAGCCGAGTTCTCCAGCGAGCTCGATGAGCGCCTCGTTGAACATCTCCTTGGTGCACGCCACGGCGGAAACATCGGTTAGCTTCTGAAACCAAGTCTTCACTTTCTCCTCCTTTTTCGCCCTCTCGTCTTGCTGAATGCTTGGCCCAGCAACATTCTGGACCTTTGGTCGGTGGCGCATTGCCATAGACCCGCACGCGCTGCGAGCTGCGCTCTTGCCGCTGCTCTCCTTCAACATGAGGGCCCGACGAGAGTCGTCGCCAAACCTCACGTGGCCTCCCCGCTGCCACTTGGCTACCTACTCACCATGCGCCGGCAGAAGGCGCTTGGTGGTGCTTCTTCCGGGAATGCTCGCCCACAGGCCTAAGCGATCGTGATGCCGCTGCGAGCGTGCGGGCAATTTCCACGATCTCGTCGCGGTTCGCGGTGGGGTCTTCCTTGTTCCAGGCGAGCCCCATGCCGATCGTGAAATCCACCCCCTCCACTTCGCGAAGCTGAAACGACCGATTGGGCAAATCCTTCGTCCATTCCGGAACGAAGCCCACGCCAATCCCGGCTGAAACGAGCGAAACCAGTGAGAGCGTGTCGTCGCAGCTATAGGCGACGTGATCGAGAAGGCCATGCTTTCTGAACTGCTCGAAGAAATACTTTTCGGTGTAAGACAGGTTCGCGCGGGAAAAGGAGATGATCCTCTCCCGTTTCAGATCACCCATTGTGACGGTTTCCGCCGTCGCCAGCGAGCTGCCAAGGGGCACCGCCAAAAGATAGCGTTCGTTGGCGAAGCTCTGCCAACGAAGCGATCCAATGTTTTCGACCGGTCGGATGAAGCCAAGGTTGATGCGGCCCTTTTCAAGATCGCGGATGATCGCATCGGTGGACCCGCTGCTGATGTGGATCTGGATATCCGGAAATCGCTTGCCGAGCTTGCTTAGAAAAAGCGGTAAAACACCAAAGGTCGCGGGGTAGATGGTTCCGATCGTGATGCGGTTGACATCCTTGCCGGCAATGGCCTGAACAACCGCGGAGCTGTTTTCGATCTCCTTGAGAACACGGATACACCGCTCGTAGAAGACTTCGCCGGCCTTGGTCAATTGCACGCGACGCGTAGAGCGGATGAGAAGCTGGACACCGAGCTCCTTCTCGAGCGCCTGTATCTGCACGCTGAGGGCGGGTTGAGCCATGGACAGCGTCGCCGCCGCGCGGCCGAAATGAAGCTCCTCGGCGAGCGTCGCAAAACATCTCATTTGGCGGAGTTCCATTCCCTCTCCTCTGCATCCGCGCAAGGTAATCCGCAAGGGCGCAGATCATCTATTAATCGCCTCCTTAGATCAATCTGTTATTTTTTGATAACCCAAAGCCCATGAATTCCGGCAGTAGACGGCGAAACGTCTTTGCCCTAACGGTTGCACATGAGAACGAGCCTCGAACATCTTCCGGAAAAGAAGCAGCGCGAGCTTGCCCGCGTCGTCAAGATCATCCACGAGGAGTTTGCCGATGCGCTCGAGGGAAGCTCTGCCGCCTTCAAGAAGCGCGGGCGGATCCTGAAAATCATCCTGTTCGGTTCGTACGCCCGCGGCACCTTTGTTGACGAGCCGCACACGATGAAGGGTTACCGCTACGACTACGACATCCTCGTCATCGTCAATTCGAAGAAGCTCGCAGAACCGGATTATTGGGACAAGGCGACCGACCGGCTGATGTGGGACAAGGGGGTCTCGACGCCGGTGGGGCTGATCGTTCACGGCGGCCGGGAGGTGAATAACTTCCTTGCGGACGGACAATATTTCTTCGTCGATATCCTGCACGAGGGCATCGTGCTCTATGAGCTCGACGATCGGCCGCTGGCTGAGCCGAAACGGCTTTCGCCTAGCGATGCACTCAGGGTGGCAAAGGAGCATTTCGGCAGCAAGTTTCCGGCGGCGTTGAGCTTTCTGGACACCGCGCAATATCTGGCGAGGAAAGGCCAACACAAGCATTCAGCCTTCGAACTGCATCAGTCGATCGAGACCGCATACTCGTGCCTGCTCCTCACCCTTACAAACTACAGCCCGCCTTCGCATAACCTTAAGTTCCTGCGCGGTTTGGCGGAGGACCAGAAGCGCCAACTTGTCGATGTTTGGCCGCGCGACCAGCATCGCTATACCGCCTGGTACAACATTCTCAACGAAGCCTATGTGAAGGCACGCTACTCCAAGCACTTCGAGATCACCGAGGAGGCGCTCGGCTGGCTTATCGAACGGACCGAGCATCTCCACCGCCTCATCGAGGCGATCTGCAAGGAGCGGCTGGCGGACTTGGAGCGGGCGCTCGACGCATAGCGAACCGCGACAATGTTGGGGATGGTCGATGCCCCAGATGGTTCGGGAGTGAAGCGAACTCAGGGAGCCCGTTCGCATTCATCCGAGCGGGCAGCACATCGTCATCCACCGCCTTCAGCCTGATTACCTGTCGATCTTTTGCGTACCTGGTGGCGGCGAGATTGACGGATCACCTTGAATTTCTTTGATCATATTGCCGTCAGAGAATTTAGACTTCACCTCGCACGGGAAATCATTTAGGATTCAACCTAATCGACATGAGTGGCACGTGTGCTTCCGGACGACGCGATCTTCGCTGTGAGACCGTCCGGCCACATCTTCCCCCGCGCCGGACTCTTGAAGGAGAGTCGCCATGTCGAAACCATTGAAGAAGACCCCAGATCCGTCGAACGAAACGGGTGCGCAACATGACGTCGCGGTGGCGGCGGCCGTGGAGCTCGCGATGGAGTTTTACGGCTGCGACGCGGTAACGGCCGCGGCAAAGCGCGCGGTCGAGGCCAGGGACCTCGATCGCGAAAGCCATTACCGCTTCTGGCTGCATGTCTTCAAATCCCTGAAATCCAATCCAAGCCTGATCAACGAAATCTGCCAGCCTGGCTGACAACGCGGCTGCATGGTCCTCGGCTCGCGCCTGCGCGAGCCGGAAGGTGCGGTTCCTGGGCCACCTTTTGAGGGCGTGAGATCCGCCCACGTCGCCCCGGCGACCGCCTGGAAAGGTAACGCCATTGATATAGATTCCTTATCAATAGCAGCAAATTAATATTGGAATTGGCGAGAGCGGCCGGCGCAAGGTCGTCGAACCGACAATTACCAAAAGGGGATCGCCATGAAGTTTTCTTCCCTCTGCACGAGTGCACTCATCTCGTTGGTCTCTGCCGCGAGCGGCCATGCGGAAACGCTCATCGTCAACAGCTACGGCGGGCCGTACGAAACCATCGTTCGGGAGCGGATCATTGAGCCTTTCGAAGCCAAATTCGGGATCGAGGTAATCTATGACGCCGTCGGTTCGGCCTCCCAGGATTATGCCAAGATCAAGGCCACCAATGGGCGCCCCGGCTTCGATGTCGTCGTGATGACCGCTTCTCAATCGCTCGAAGGATGCAAGGAGGGCCTGCTGGAGGAATTCTCACCTGAAGAGGTTCCCAATCTTGTGCATTTGTCATCGGTGATTGCCGGCGTCGCCGGCCCCTGCGGCGCCGTTCACGAGGTGCAATACCTCTCGCTTCTCTACCGGAAGGACAAGCTGGCGGGGCGCCCGACTTCCTGGAACGCGCTTTTGGACGATGGCCTCAAGGGCAAGATTATCCTGCCCACCTTCCAGAACGTGATGGCTGCCTACCTGATGGAGATCTTCTCGGTCGCCCATGGTGGCGATCTGCTCGAGAACGTCGATCCCGGCTTTTCCGCCATGGCCAAGCTCGCCGGACAGTCGATCGGTTTTGAGCAATCGTCCTCCGTCATGGAGACGTACATCAAGGGCGGCGAAGTCTGGGCTATGCCGTTTTGGAACGGGCGCGCGCAGCTGCTCGTCGATAGCGGCCTGCCGGTCGACTATGTCCTGCCGAAGGAAGGTTCGATTCCCTTGGTCGCAACCCTGAACGTGCCGAAGCACGCCGCGAACCGAGACGCAGCTCTCAAGTTCGTCAACTTTTTTCTCGAGAAGACCAGCCAGGAGGCATGGGTCACCGGCTACAAGGTCGGCAGCGGCCGGATCGACATCGACGTTCCGGCCGATATTCGCGCCAAACAAATCACCACCGAGGCGGATCTGAAAACCCTTCTGTTGCCCGACCTCGCTGCGGTCGCGTCACGGCTCTCCGCCTGGGGTGAACGGTGGGAACGTGATGTCGTCGCGGCGGCCAAGTGAGGTGGATCATGGCTGTCATTACCTTCTCCACTCCGACAAAGCCCCTGCGCACCGTCGTCCCCGTCAACGGACTTCTGCCGCTGATCGCCCCGTCCCTCGTCCTGATGCTCTTCTTCGCGATACCGATGGGCATGATGATCGGGATCAGCTTTCAAAGCCAGGCGGCGGGCGGCCCGACACTCGCGAGCTACAGCCGCTTCTTCAGTAACGATCTGGTTCTTGCTGGCCTGGTCCGCACCGTCGCGATGTCGGGTCTCGTTGCACTCTCCGTAACGGTCCTGGCCTATCCCCTCGCCTACTATCTGGCACGCGCGACGTCGCGCTGGCGGACGATCATCTTCGCGCTCGCCATTGCGCCGGAATTGGCGGGCGTCGTGCTTCGGACCTATGGCTGGCTGATCATTCTCGAAGATCGCGGCTTCATCAATTCCGCGCTGATGTGGACTGGATTGATCTCGGAACCCTTGCCCTTGTCGAAGAACCTGTTCGGCGTGGTGGTCGGGCTTACTCACGTCATCCTGCCGTTTGGTGTGCTGTCGCTGCTGACGAGCCTGCAGGGTATCAACCCCAATCTAGAAAAATCTGCGCAAATTCTCGGCGCGTCACGGCTTGCCGTCATCCGGCACATCATCCTGCCGCTTTCCGTGCCCGGGATCGTAAGCTCGCTCTTGATTGGCTTCACCATGGCCGCAAGCGCTTATGCGACCCCAGCCCTCCTTGGCGGCGCCGGTTTCAAGGTCATGGCCACCATGGTCTACGAGCAGGTGCTCTTCTATATCGACTGGCCCTTCGCGGCGGTAATGGCGAACGTTCTCCTCATCCTGATGCTGGCTGCCGGCTTCGTCGGATCCAGGCTCGAGTCGCGCCTCCACCGAAAACTTCACCTTTAGTCTCGGGAGGCTCCGATGAACCGACTGCTCACGTTTCTGTTCAGGATGGTGCTCGCCGCCATTCTTGCCTTCATCACCCTTCCGCTCGTGGTCGTTGTCGCGGCCTCTTTCAGCCCCACGTCGACCGTCACGTTCCGACCGAGCGAGTGGACCTTGCAATGGTATGCGGCGCTCTGGGACAGCCGCTGGCTCGATCCGTTTGTGCTCAGCGTCGAGCTGGCCGTCATCGTGTCGCTCGCAAGCGGACTGCTCGGCGTCCTTGGAGCCTACAGCGTCGCCTATGCGAAATGTCCGGGGCACACCGCCATCATGGCGTTCCTTTTGTCACCCATGTCGGTTCCGCAAATCGTCAAAGGCGTGGCGATCGTCCTGTTCCTGTCTTCGGCTGGTCTCTTTGATCTGCTCGGAACGCCGGGCCTAGTCATGGCCCACATCATCCTGACCTTGCCCTACGTCGTGCGAATGGCGGCGACGGCGATGTTCGGTTTCGACAAACGGCTTGATCGGGCGGCACGGATACTCGGCGCCGGTGCCACGCAGAGGATCATATATGTGCTGTTGCCGCTGATCCGCTCCGGCCTCTTTTCCGGGATGACCTTCGCCTTCATCATTTCCTTCAACAACATTCCGCTCTCCGTCTTCCTGGTCAGACCCGGCCAGACGACGCTTCCGATCACCGTCATCAACCATCTCGAATACAGCCTGGATCCAGTGCTTGCGGCAGTGAACGTCGCGTCGCTCCTCTTCATCCTTGGCGCAATCATCCTTTTCGAAAAGATCGGCGGCTTCTCCGCCCAAATCCACGGGGGCAGCAAATGACCACCATCGATATCGAACTCCTTTCCGTCAGCAAGCAGTTCGGCGCAACCCGCATCGTCGACGAAATCAGCCTTGCCATCCCGAAGGGAAAATTCGTCAGCATTCTTGGTCCCTCCGGATGTGGCAAGACGACGACCCTGAACATGATCGCCGGATTCGAAGTACCCTCGAGCGGGCAGATCCGAATTCGCGGCCGCGATCAGGCAGGCGTTCCGCCTGAAGCCCGGAAGATCGGTCTGGTCTTCCAGAACTACGCACTCTTCCCGCATATGACGGTCGCCCAGAATGTCGGTTTTGGCCTCAAGATGCAGGGCCGGCCCCGCGAGGAAATCGCCGGTGGCGTGTCACGCGCCTTGAAAAGCGTTCATCTCGAAGGCTTCGAGAACCGTTATCCGAAAGAACTGTCGGGCGGCCAACAGCAACGGGTCGCGGTCGCCCGGGCAATTGCGCCCTCCCCCTCCGTGCTGCTTCTCGATGAACCGCTCTCCAACCTTGACCTCAAGCTCCGGGAAGCAATGCGCGTCGAGTTGAAGGAGATCCAAGAGGATCTCGGCATGACCTTCATCTATGTCACGCACGATCAGGAAGAGGCGATGGCCATGTCCGACCGGATCATCGTCATGCAGGGCGGAGTGGTGGCGCAGGAAGGAGTGCCCGCGGACATCTATGGCCGCCCGAGGACCTCCTTCGTGGCGGATTTCATCGGCAAGTCCAATATCCTCCCGGTATCTGCAGCGGCAGAGACCGATGGGAACCTGAGGGTGTCCCTCGGCGCGGCAAAGGTGGCGATCACAGCCACCCGCGCGGAGAACGTCGCTCCCGACAATGTGCGCTTCTGCTGCATCAGACCGGAAGCCGTCAGGCTCGCCGATGCGGCAGGGGCTCTCGATGAACCGGCAAACCGCCTGACAGGCACCGTCCAGAAGGTCGTCAATCTGGGAGCCTATCTCGAGGCGTGGATGCTCGTCGATGGCGGAATCACATTGAAGTCCATGATCCGCTCGACCCGCCTCGAGAAGCTCTCGGCCGGCTGCCGCGTAGACCTCGCCATCGCCCACTCCGCTGTCCAACTGCTGGAGCAATAGCGGCATTCATTAACATCCATTATCAATGGCAAAGAATTGATATTGGAATTTCGATTTATCACTCCGCTAAGCTCGATGCGATCCCAAGCCCGGGATCTTCCCACACGGAGGCGAAAGACACACATGAAAACAAGAGTTTCGGCAACCCAGAACGACAGCAATGTCTGCGCAGACATCGTCGGGTTCGATTTCTCCGGCTATGACGACGCGGACATTGCCGCGGTTCGATCCTACTGGCTGCAATACGGCGTCATCCGTTTTCGGGCGGCTGATATCACAGACCAGCAGCAGGTCGATTTCTCCCGCCACTTCGGCGAATTCGTCATCCATCCGAAGCAATTGCAGGAAGGCGGACATCCCACCCATCGCGAAATCCTGGTGATCAGCAATGTGATGACGGATGGCAAACCGAGCGGCGCACTCGGCAACAGCGAGGCAACGTGGCACACGGACACATGGTTCTACGAGCGCCCGCCGGCAGGCGCCATCCTCAGAGCGATCGAGGTTCCCCCTTCCGGCGGTGACACGTATTTCCTGTCGACCTACCAGGCTTTCGAGACGCTCCCCGAGGAACTACGCAAGGCCATCGAGGGGCGGCAAATCTTCTTCCAGAACGTCTACGACAAGACGGGCAAGTTGCGCCTCGGGAAAGCTGAACCGACAAGTAAGGATTTTCGCGAGTGGAGCGGTGTGGTCCATCCGCTGGTCAGAACCCACAGCGAGACGGGCCGCAAAGCGCTTTATCTTGGCGGGACGCCGGAAGGATCGTGGATCGTCGGCATGCCGCTCGATGAAAGCAACGACCTGATCTCAAGGCTTTGGGAGCACACCACCGGCACGCCTGAGGTCTTCGTCCAGAAATGGGACGTCGGTGACATCGTGATGTGGGACAACCGTTGCACGATGCACCGGCGAGACTCATTCGACCCGAACACCATCCGCATCATGCATCGGACGACGACATCCGGCGAGCGCCCGGTTTGATTTGAGGACAACAGAGCAGATCGGAGTCTCGTCGCATGACCGAGCCATATAGGATTGACAAGCAGCCTGAAGCGATTCCGGAAGCGCTACGAACCCTGCTGGAGGGAGTCGAAACCGCAACCATCGGCCACTTCGAATATCTCGGATTTGCCGGGGCGGGAATTGCGCCGGTCTTTCCGGCGAAGGCGATCGGAACGGCCGTCACGGTCGCCGCCCCCGGCCGCGATGGAGCCGTCATCTACAAGGCCATCGATCTGCTCCGCCCGGGAGATGTTCTCGTCATCTCCCGGGTCGACCGGGATGAGGTTGCCTGCGTCGGCGGCGGTGTCGTTGCCGCTGTCCGAGCGCGTGGCGCCGTGGCCATCATCGTTGACGGTCCTTGCACCGACATCGAGGAAATTCACGCCAGCCGTTTCCCGGTCTGGTGCCGCGGCGTCTCGTCCAGGACGACGAGCCGCCGACACCAGATCGGCGGCGCGATCAATGTCCCGATCGCCTGCGGCGGCGCGGCCGTCCTGCCTGGCTATGCGGTCCTGGCGGATACGGAGGGTGTCTTCGTTGCCGAACCCTCCGATATGCGCCGGATCGCCGACACTGCCCTCAAGCGCCAACAGCGTTCCATTGAGCTCCGGCCTTACCTTGAGGCTGGCCATTCCATCTTCGAATTGGATCGGATCGTGTTATGAAGATTTCCCTCGTCCAGATGAACTCCCAGCCCAATCGCGACAGCAATTTGCGCGTGGCCGAGCGCCTGATGCTGCAGGCGATCACACGCGACACGCCGGATCTCATCGTTCTTCCGGAACATTTCGACTGGTCCGGCGGGACGGTGGCGGAAAAGCTCGCGGCGGCCGATCATATGCCGGGCGGCGAAGCGTATCGCATGCTGCAGACATTCGCCGCCCGGCAAAAGGTTTGGGTCCATGGCGGCAGCCTGCTCGAAAGGATCGAGGGAAGCCCGAAAATCTACAATACGACCGTCGTCTTTGACCCGCAGGGCAACGAGGTTGGCCGTTACCGCAAAGTTCATCTGTTCGACATCGAAGCGCCGGACGGCAAGATCTATCGAGAATCCGCCACCGTGGTGCCTGGAGAACGCCTATTCGTTTACGAAGCCGGCGGTTTCAGGATCGGCTGTGCCATCTGCTATGATCTTCGCTTCCCCCGGCTCTTTGATGCGCTCGCAGACGCGGGTGTCGACGTCGTCATTCTGCCGGCCGCTTTCACGCTCCAGACCGGCAAGGACCATTGGGAAGTGCTCTGCAGAGCCCGTGCAATCGAGCACCAGGTCTATTTCGTCGCCTGCGGGCAATGGGGAAGCTACAGCGCAGCGGATGGAGATCGCCGTTTCACCTACGGCAACACTCTTGTCTGCGATCCCTGGGGACAGGTCATAGCCCGCGCCGTCGATCAGGTCGGCGTTGTTTCGACGCACCTCGATCTCGCCCGTGTGGCGGCGGTCCGCAAGCTCATTCCCGCCGCATCGCACAAGGTTTCGTTTGTCGACCAGGCACGCGTCTACCGGAATTGCAGCGGCGGCGAGCGCTGCAATTCCTCTTGCGGCTCACATGAACAAACCTTCGGGACACCAATTTCTTCCAGTGGCAAGTGACGAGTGCCGTTTCGACCGATTGACGAACGGTTTGGGTGCCGCCTACGAAATTCTCCGGATTGGCTTCAAGCCATTCAGTTGCTGCAGGCTCATCCAAAGCAGTGTCCAAGCCTGCCGCGACGTCGTCCGGATGGCCGACATTGATCCCGCCGACGGCGCGCATGCCGGGCTGATCGCGACCGCACCGCCGATCGTGTGCGAATCGCCATTCAGCGAAGCGCGTCCGCGGCACATGTGGGCGGCGCAGTTCAGCGCACCGCATGCCATAGCTATGGCCGTATTCGGAGTTGAGGCCGGTCCCGACTGGTTCGTGGATGACTGGCTCAATGACGAGATCGCCGGGCGATTTCAAGACAGTATCGAGCTGGGGTCACATTCCAACCGCGGTTCACGTCACGGCACTCACGCCGCAAGCGCTTGCTTGCAGTTGCGCGACGGGCAGAGCTTCGAAAGGCACGTCGACATTGCGGAGGGGGATGCAAGTAATTCCATGCGGAAATCAGCTCTCGAGAGCAAGTTCTTACGGCTTGCGAGCAGTGTCTCCGGAGACAGCGGTGCCTCCGAAGTCATTGATAACGTGTACGCACTGGATGGAGCCGAATCAGTCCGGCCGCTCCTCCGCCTCTTGGTCGGCTAATATCCGCACACTCGAACACGACGGCATTTTATTCGCAAGCCGAGCCTGTGACCGCAAATCAACATCACTGTGGTGACGGAGGCGATTGCGACTTGAATCCTGATGCCCTTGTGCCCGTAATCTGGTCGAGCTCGACCATCCTTCAACAATTCAGTTGATAATACACAGGAGAAGCGGTCTATTCTTACGTTTTTCTCTTTCAGCGAAGTCGTTCGCTTAGAGAAGACAAAAATGTATCCGAATCTTTCCTTTAACTCTCCCGTTCCGGATGTGAAATTGCTCCCCGTCGCATGACGTCGAAAGTTCCACGGAGAACAGTGATGGAGAGCACACCCAGATACATTTCACTTGCGGAAATGAAGCGGCTCGGCGTTCGCCTCGAAGCAACAGAGCTTCACAACGCTGCCAAGGCAGCCTGGTCCGATATCCGCTTGGGTCGGGCCCATGGCCTGAAATCGGTCTTGTCCTTTCACGAAGCCGACCTGTGGAACCAATCCCAGTTCGAAGCTTACCGGAATACGTTGCAAGGCGAGCGATTGGGCTGGAAGCTCTCTGCGCTCTCCAGCGTCGGGGCCAGATACGCCGCCGTCAAGGTGGTCGGTGCCAATGCGATAAACCGTCGTTTGGGCCAGCCGCGTTCGACCTCGACGATCCTGCTGCTCGACAGCTTCACGCTGCGCCCGCTTTGCGTGATGGACGGGACCGATATCTCTGCGGCAAGAACGGCAACCTATGCCTCAATGGCGCTTGAGCTTTTCTTTCCCAAGGCAAAGGAACTCTCCGTTTTCCTCTTTGGAGCTGGTCCCATTGCCGAGCAGATCATCAGCGTGCTCGGTCATTTTGGAGCCGGCATTATCTCGAAAATCTTCGTGCGCAGCCGCTCAGGTATTTCCGCACACCAACTCGTTGAAAAACAGAGGCAGTCACTTGGAATCCAGCTTGAAGCGGTCGCGGATAATCAGAGGCTACGTGAATGCCGGTTCGTCATCACCGCTTCCAATGCCAGCGCACCGGTTTTTGAGAGCGCAGATATCTACCCAAACGCCGTTGTCTTGCATCTCGGTGGAGACGAGACACCGGCCGGCCATATCCAAAACGTTCTTCGGTCCGGATTGGCGCTGTGTGACGACATTTCCATGGTGTCCCGGCGAAACTCGCAAAGCCTGGCGCTTTACTTCTCGCGCAAGGGGTCAACATTGGAGCAGCTTGGCCCGGTGCTCGGTGTCATGAACTTAAAGGATTTCTGCGACGCCGGCGGCGTATCGGAATGCCCGATCCTCATTACTTGCGTGGGCCTGCCTATGCTGGATCTTTACGTCGCCGCTCATGTTTACGAAACCTGGTTCTCGGCAGATGCTGGCACGGCGTCATTCGTCCAGTCATCTAGCACGAACTGATGCCCGGCGGCCCAAGCTTTACGGGAGGGGCGGATGTATGCCACCGAAATCCTCGCAGAGTATCTGGCAAACTATCCTTCCGCTGCCCAACCGCCCGAACTTAGGCTAAGCGCCATTTGCTGTGTTCTGGATGCGGTCACCGCTGGGGTCGTGGGCTGCGATGTTCCTAGTGTCCGCGCAGCCCGCGAAATCGCCCGGCGCGAGTATGGAACCGGCCGGGCGCCGGTCTGGTTTACGGGGGAATGCCTTGGTGTCACAGCCGCGGCGTTCTGTAATGCTGCGTCAGTGTCCGCGCTCGATTTCGACGACGGGCACCGCGCCGCGCGCGGGCATCCCGGTGCGGCCGTGATACCCGTGGCGCTCTCCGTGGCATCTGCGATCGGTGCGTCCGCCGACGACCTCCTAACCGCCGTCGCTCTCGGATACGAGATCGGAATTCGTATTGCCGCAGCGCAGAATCCGCAAGCGATCAAAAGCCGACAATCGGGACGCTGGACCGGCTATGCTGCCGCCGCCACGGCCGGTCGCCTCTACCGAACCGATCCGCCGGCACTCGCACACGCACTCGCTGTGGCCGGAGTTCTCGCACCGAACCAGGAGGCAAACGGCAGCTCCGGCTATGCCGACCTCACCGGGAACGACGTCAAGGAGGGTATCCCCTGGAGTGTCGTGACGGGCCTAACCGCATTGCGCCTCGCGGAGCGGGGATTTACCGGGCCGCAAGATTTGCTCGATCATGCGTCGCACTTCGACTGGCCGAGCATCATCGCGGACTTGGGTGATCCAACCGAGATCTCGAGGGTCTATTTCAAGCCCTATTCCTGCTGCCGCTACATCCATCCCGCTCTTGATGCCTTTGCGGCGCTTTCGGAAGGTGCTGATATCAGGGCCGAACAAATCGCATCAATCGAAGTGCTGACCTTTCAATGGGCTCTCCGGCTCTCAAATACCGTGTCTCCCCGAACGTTGGCGGAGATTCAATACAGTCTGCCTTATTGCATGGCGATTGCTGTCGTCGACGGACCTGCGGCACTGGCACCGGTCGGCAATGCGCAGCTGGGTAGGCCCGACCTCCTCGAGGTCGCCCACAAGGTTCGTATCTCGGTCAGTCCTGAGATCGACGCGCGTTTTCCGACAGAGACGCTTGCGCAGGTATGCCTGCAAACGACCGGCGGAAGATTGATCACCTCTGCGGTGACGTCGCCGCGCGGGGATAAGGTGCGCCCCTTGGCCTGGGAAGATCTCGTTGGAAAGTTCTGTGCAGCGACGCGAGGCAAGCTTTCTTCCGAGGCGCAAAATATTGTCCTGCAGGCCTTTCAGGCACTGAAAACAGGAGACGCGGCTCCCCTCCTCCAGTGCCTGAGGATGCGATTGATCGACTGAAATCGCGATCGGTATCCGCCGTATCAACCGGATCGCATCCGTTCGCCCGTATCTGCTATGAACTGCCCGCATGGCCGAACCTTGGCGGCGGCGGCGGCGCGAGAACCAAACTCCGGTTGAAGCCGTCAGACAAGCCGGCCATTCCTGACGACTATGCGGCCTGCGATCATGACATGCCTGACACGGCTGAGATTGACATGGTCGACAACGATCAGGTCTGCACGCTTGCCTTTTTCAATCAGTCCGCGGTCGCTGGCCATTTGGGTAAAGACGCGTGCGACATTCCCGGTTGCAAGAGCGATGGCCGCCGCCGCCGACAATTGCTTCTTTCTGACCATGCGCTGGACCGCTTCAAGAATTCCATCCCAGTGCCCGCCTGCAAAATCAGTCGAAATCGTATCAACACAGCCCGCGTCGATCAGCGCGTCGAGGTTGGTGGGTTCGTTGCGCCAGCGCGTCCCGATGCAATCCAATGTCGAAGCATCGATGATGGCCCCCTTTTTCCTCAGGTCCTGGGCAATCGAGACCGCCTCGTCCGGGAGAAAGCTCGGGTGATTGCTATGACCGGCGACGAGGTGCGCCTTCGGGTGCTTCTCGACCGCAGCGATCAAACGCTTCGCAGATGGTGCCGCGTTGTGGAAGATCGCGGGATACCCGACCCGCTCAGCTTCGCTGGCGATTTCATCGAATCCGGCCAGCGAGAGGGCAACCGATGGCATCACCGATCGCGTAATCACGTCACGAACGCGATCGGCTCCGATGATCCCGGAAAGACCGCAACGCTCCAGCTCGTCAGTCAGCTTCAAATCGGTTAGGCCGTTCGCCGGATCAAGATAGCGGCCGAGCACAGCGTTCTTCAAACGCCTCGCGGCTGCCGGCGTCACCTCGATCCCGAACTCCTGCAGGATCGCTTGCGGGATGAACCTGTATTCCTGCGCGCCACCACCCAGCGTCTGCCCGCCGCCTGCCTCGCCAAGCGCGACCGCGCCGGAGGCCAACAGTTCATCTATCGTCGCGTTCAGGTGACGTGTTGTCAGTCCCTTGCCGTCGACCACAAGCGCCGCTTCGATGTTTTTCGGAGTGTGAGCCGTCGAAACGCGGATATCCATGGCATGAGGTTCTGCCTCGTCGACATCCACTTCGTCGGCCATTGCCAGGCCGCAGACGTTGAGAAGGGTCGTTGTTCCCTGAAGAAGATGGCGGTTTCGGAAATAAGAGACATCATCGCCTTCAAATGGCTCCGAGCCGCTCGGCATGGAAGGTCCCCGCGTACATCCATGCGCATGTGCATTGATGAGGCCTGGCATAACGATGCCGCCGGCTGCATCGATGGTTTCTCGCGCCGCGATTTCCGCGCCTGCGACAACCTCCGCGGTGTCGATACCGGCGATGCTTCCCTCCCGGACATACACGGCAGCCCGCTTGTGAAACGTCTTGCCGTCACCGGTTATGAGGCCCCCATTTCGGATCACTAGATCCATGACAGCTGCTCCTTTTCGACCACCGGCATGCGGTCCTAGCCGCCGGTCCCGTCGCCCGGCCGATCCGGCTTGTGATGCGATTGCTCCTGACTGGAACCATCGAGCATGTAGCCGGACGATCGCACCGTTCGGATGAGATCAGGGCCATCGGCGACGCTTAGTGCCTTGCGCAGTCGACCGATATGGACATTGACCGTCTTGGCGTCGACGAAACGACGCTCGGGCCAGCCAGCTTCGATGAGTTGTGCGCGACTGCACGCCTGCTCGCGGTTCTCCATCAGGAAATGCAGCAATCGGAATTCGATCGGTCCCAAGTGAACGTTGTTGCCGAAACGCCTGACGCTATGCCTGTTGGTGTTCAGTTCAATTCCTGCATACGCAAGAATATGACCGTCGATCGCCATTGGATCCGATGCGAGCGGAAACAGGATACGATCGCGAAGGAAGCCAAGCAGTTTGGAAGGAGCGATCGGCCTTACGAAGTTCTCGTCAATACCGGCCTTCAGCAGATCGATAAACCGGCTTTCCGCACCAGGCCCGATCAAGCCGACCGTCGTGATCCCAAATGTCCGCGGCTCCTGCTTCAGCCTTACACAAGTTAGAGGAGCCCAGTCTTCTCCCGATCGACAATCCAGAAGGATCGCCTTGATATCGTTCTCGCCTGCGAGATGGATGATCTCCTCGACCCCGGAACCAAGGATGACGCGATATCCCTCGGATTCCAGGATATGGACGAGCAGCAGATAGTAATCCGCATCGGTCGAGCCAATCAGGATCTGGGGCCGCGCTGAATTCAAAGGGCTCTCCTCTTTAGGTTCCATGTCTTCTGTTGTGGTCCAACCCCGAGCGAGTTCTTGCGTTGATCTCTGTGGCGGCGCAGCCGATAGCGCTTCATCTGCCGAAAGTGCAGCAACGCCATTCCGCACGGCGCCCCGGTCGCCGGGTGTCGCATCAAGCAGCGGTGTTGCGGTGGAGGCGAGTCCCTGGTCGACAGGCGGCGGCGCAAATCCGATTAAGGCTTCCGACATCGGCAGGAAGAGTTCCGGCAACGGCCATCGTGCTGCCAATCGGGCACGGCGCGCCAAGACGCTGCATCGGCCACCCGGCGCGTTTCAGGATGCGCTCGAAACGCAGGTCAGTTGCCGTGACGATCTCATGATACCCGTTCGCCATCGACCACTCGATTATGCCGGCGAACATCTGCAGCGTCGTCCTGTGGAGAACCCCCTGCGACCTGCCCTCGTCGAGCGCCGTGTCGACGCAAAAGCGCGAGCTTTCGACCATGCCTGCGTGAGCATCCAGCCGTCGCGATGAGAGAAGCTGCGGGAAGGTATTGGCGAGCATTGTCGGCCCGGTAGCCGGGAGAAGCCTCGCGCAACCCGCCACAACACGCGTGGTGGAGACAGCCAGGATATAGGTCGGATTGATTTGATCGTAAGCATCGGCCTCACGATCGTCCCTTATGTCGACATCCCAGTCCAGCCTGTCGCCAAAGACGCGGGCACGCAGCCGATGCATCGAGTCGATCAAGTCAGCAAATTCTCCGCGCGCTGCGGCCGATACAGCCAGTATCTCCATCACCATTCTCCGACGAAATCTCGCTTGAGGCTACTGGACACGAGTTTCGGCGCTCGAGCGACTAATAGAATTAGTAGTCGAGTGCTCGACCGATGCGTGCATGAATATCGCAAGTGTGAGTTGTTCGATATCGATCGGAACGCACCTCAGCTGAGGCCTCCGCGGGCCGAGGTGCCGCCGACGGGTCTCTCGACATCGTGCTCGGCCGGCGATGACCATGTTCAACCAAGCAAGGCGAGCGGAAATGTACAAACATGTCGCCGAAGCCTTTGTGTCGGTCCTTTGCGCGGAATGCGTCGCGGAAAAGGTCTGCGCCCGATCGAGCGAACTTTGCCGGTCTATCGGTGTCACGGGAGCGGACAAGCTTCTAGATTTCGGGGACGCGCGAGCGATCCTGAGGCCAACGGACGAGGGTCTGCTTTTCAGGGTCGAGGCCCATAATGTCATCACGTTCTACGGCATCCGGACGCTGCTGCAGGGGAGCCTTTCCGCGATCATGACAGTCTACGAGGAAGCCTTCGAGTGGCTTCCGGCGAGCGGCGTGCCCTTTGGGGCGATCCGGGGCCACGTCTGAGGCGACCGAACGGAACATGTCGGGGGACAATAGCCCAACCGCGCGTGCGGTTGCCTGCCTGACGGTCAGCGCCGAATGTCAAGTTGACTTCCCCGCGAACATTCGCGGTTCTGTCGCAGCGCCCTGTCTTGCAGTGCACTCGCACGCTCGTGGATATCTCGCAGCGAGACGCCCTGCTCCTGGCTGATTCCGAGAGACGATGCCATCCTGGCGACATTCCCGCCCTTCAGATCCGCTTTTTCGCCGGGAGAAAGCCGTTTGCTGATCGCGAGGAACAGGGATTCAAGCTCCCGGCGCAGCCCTGGCTCCGCATTAAGCCGGCGGGCCGGTTCGGTGTTTTCTGCCCCGAGCACGTCCGATAGCCGCGCCGACGGCCGCGGAACCTCCACCCGTTGCCTTGCCTGTTCCTCGCGATGCTGCGACACGATCTGGTGTCGCTCGAACTCCATCGCGAGGCCATAATCGGCCAATGCCGCAGCGAGCTTCGGCGCGTGGGCCCCCGCCGCCTGCCGCTGCGGGCTGGCCCCGCGAAGCCATCGCCTCCCCTCCCCGGCCATCTCTCCAAGCCTGCCCTCACGCACATCGGCGCCGGCGGCCACGCCGCTGCGTCCATCGCTGATACGCTGCAGCGACGCCGATACTGCCTTGCTGTTGCCGAACACCAGCCGCCACAGGTTCGCCATCTGGGCGCGCTTGTCCGCCAGCCGTGAGGGGCGTTGCAGCCGCTCACCGATTTCGGGTTCCGTGAGGTCCGGCAAATGCCTGGCCGGGACGAGGGCTGTGCCAAGGCCCGGAGCGCGATCCCGACCCAACCGATGGTCCATCCCAAGGGCCAGCTTCCGTTCGTTCTCCGCGATGCCCTGCACAAACGCACCCGCAGCTCGCCGCCCTTCCGGCTCGAGACGGTCATGCAGCGCGGTTTCCGCCAGGGCTGCCTCCATCATAGACTTGGCGCGAGCGCGGTTCTCGATATCTGCGGTCCGAAGTCGCGGATCCTCCCGCACGCCACGAAACTGTACTCCGTTCACGTCTACGATGGCGGTCGCGATGGCCGCACGTTCGGCAAGCGCCATGTTGCGCTCGAGCCGGTGCCGGGCTGTCGCGATCGCGGCCGCATAACCCGGCTCCACGATCTTTGACATCACCTGGTCGGCGGACATGCTGCCACTGGCTACGCCATTTGCCGCCCGAACGAGCGTATTGCGCATGCCGGCGGCCTCTGTCCAGGAATCCGCGACGTTGGCGAGACGCGACATGCGATCGGTCGGGCTGAACACGTCACGGTCGATCGCCACGCGATTGAGCTCTACGGCAAAATGTTCCGTCAGCCGGCGGCGGCTCCCGTCCGCCGTTTCGACGGAAAGATCCGCCGGCATCCGATGCGCCGCAGGGAATTCTCGGGCTCCCTGCTTGTCCCGCACGATCGCCCGCGTCGCGACGATCTTCCCGTCCTCCGGCAGCAGCCCGAGGTCTCGCGCCGCCTCGACCAGGCGCAGCGCCATGTAGGTCTGAGCGAGCCGCCCGACCGCATGCGCTTCGACATTGCCGATCGGCCGACGCTCGGCGTCACGCACCGCGTTATCATAGAGCTCCACGAACTGCCGGTGACCGTCAGCGGGACTTTGAAGGATTGTCCGTCCCCGGCGCTGCCTTTCGGTTCCATCCGCCTCGCGACGCTGCGCGAGCAGGTAGCGCACATCGTCTGCGGCACGCGTCTTGAGGTCGGCGACGCGGTTGTCGGGCGCCCGCCGTTCTTCCATGCGAGCCAGTACATGGTTCCAGTCGTCCGCGAAACGCTGCAACTCGCCCCGCGTCATGGGCCGGGTCTGCTCGCGTTCCAAGGCCAGCCGGCTGCGGGGAGCATACGACCATTGCCCGTCGCGGAGCTCATTGTCGTAGATGATCGCACCAGTTCGGGTCCGCAGTTGTATCCGATCGACCAACCCCTCGCCTTCGAGCTTTTCCAGTCTGACGCGAAGCCCGTCGACCGCCGCATCGTGAACGTGCTGTGGCGGAATGCGTGCTGCCAATCCGGCATGCAGCATTTCCTCGAACCGATGATGAGCGCCCTGCCAGCTCAGGCGCGGGTTGACTGCGACAGCGCGCACCTCCACCGCATATCCCGCATCGCGCGCTGTGCGGATCACCCGGGCGACGTTCTCCGGCGTGCGCATCGTGGTCTCGAAGACGACGTTGACCTGACGCTCGGTCGCCGCGGCCAGGAGCTTCTCCGTCCAACGTCCCGCATCCATCTGGGTGTAGCGGGAGGCGGTCTCCGGATCCTGCCGCTGGAACGCCAGGTATTGCGGATGGTAGGGCCGCAGATCGTCGCCGACGATGCGGATTGTCGGCCCGGACCGCGCAAGCTCGTTCTGGCTCGCCGTCAGGACGGCCGTCTTGCCCGCACCCGGTTGGCCGCCGAGCAGGATGAGGCGCGGTCGTTCCGCCCTTCCAATGTTGTCGGGCAGATAGTCGCGCAAAATGTCGGTTCGGAAAATGCTCTCATTTCTTGCCAGTGAGAGCAGTCCGGATGCCTCGTCCGCCATGGTCAGAACTCCGCCCAGAAGCGGACTTCGTCGCTGACACGCGGTCCCCAGACCGCGATCACATCTTCGACCGCATCGGGCGCATCGGCCCCGAGACGCTCCTGGAGATTGAGGAGTTCGCGGCGTCGCCCGCGCAACCGCTCCGCAGCGGCAGGATCCTGCTCTTCAAGTTCAAAGACGCGCGCCGTGACGATCGCCCGGGCCTGATTGAGGATCTTGATGGCGATCTCGGTACGGATGATCGCGTCGTATGGGATTTCCTGTTCGGCCATGGTTTTTTCCTTTCGTTTCTTCAGAGTTCTCAATAGGTGACGCCGCGCGCACGGTTGATGATGCGCTGTTGACGCTCCGATATGATTTGCTGGCTTGCCTGCATGCGGACGGTCTGCTGCAGGACCTTCAGCCGCTCGTGCATTGCCTCAAAGGCGCGACGCTGCGCCGGCGGTACGCGATTGATGACGTCCTTCTCGCCGCGCAGGATGGCGTTGCGGCCGAAGCGCTCGTCGAGCGCCCGGCTGACCGCCGCGAACTCCTGGGCGATGCGCGGATCGAGTGAACCGGCGGCGACGTCGAGCTTGCTGTCTTTCTTTTTCATCTGGACTGCCAATTGCCGCAGCGCGTCTTCGGCGGCCTGCGACAATCCGGGAATGGCAACCGCCATGCGGCGTCGTTCTTCCATGACGGACTGGCGCTCGGCATCGAAGGCGCTGATATAAGCCGCGCCAAGCGAGCGCAGTCGGACGGATGCTTCCGGCACGGCTTGCAGCGCCTCCTTGCGTTCCCTGCCGGCGGCGAGCATCCGGTCCATCAGACGATCGGAGCCGCGGAGCGCCCCGTAGGCCGCCGGCTCGTTGGCCACAGCGGCTGCGATCCGCTCGACCGCAAAGCCCTTGACGGTCAGATCTTCTATCCTGTCCACGGCGCCGGCCGGATCGCGCCAGATGCGCGTGGCGGTCTCGGCAAGAGCAGCACGATGGTGGCGATAGTGCTGGGTGGCTAGCGCTCGCGGGCGCGCTTCATCATCCGCCGGCGTCTTAAACTCCGTCACCGCAGCGAGCATCGGCAGCACGGCCATTTTCTCCTTCCCGAGTTCAACGCTCGCGCCAGCAACGATCTTCGACCGGTCCTTCCTCTCGGCAAGATGCTGCTCCTCGGCAAAGCGCCGCACGGCCTCGAAGAGCCGCGTCGGCTTCACACGCCGTTCATCCGTGAGATCCTCCGGCATGCGCTCGGTGACGTTGCGCTCGGCAATCGCATCGGCTTTCCTGGTGAAGGCGCTCCAGCCGAAACGGGCGGTCAGCGCATCGCTCACAGCCTTCACCTCCTGCACGAGCGAGCGATCCTCGGTGGCAAAAGCAAAGGCGGTCTTCCAGGCGTCGTCGCCACCTCGGCTGCGCACCGCCTCGATTTCGACAAGACGTGCCATGGCCTGTTTCGAGATCGCCGGGATCGACAACGACATATAGGCACGGCGCGTCTGCTCGCGCTCGCGGAACCGGTCGGCATTCCGGCGAAACTCAATCGCGTGCGCGCGGGCGAGCGGCAGCAAGTCCTTGAACGCCGCCATGGCAGTGTCGCGTTCGTCGCGCGCCGCGCGGCCGTCAATCATTAGGTCGGAACCCCGCAGGCGGCCAAGCCGCTCCGGCGCATTCGCGAGATCGTCAGCCAGCCCGCGCGGTTCGATGCCCACGTCCGAGGCGAGCGCATTCAGCACCGACAGGGCAGCATCCGGATCGCGATAGATTTTTGTGAGCAGCGGCCGAAGGATGTCCTCCCGCTCCTTCCACCGCGGCGAGGAAAGCTGGGCGCGGCGTGCGTCCTCATCGACGCTTCGGGCAAACTGCGTGGCCGGCGGGATCAGATAACGCCGACCGATTGGGGTTTCCTCGGCGAGCGATTCCGCCCGATCCTCGCTGTAGGAAACGCGCCGCTCCCGTTCGATCGCGAAGCCGAGCGCCACGCTCGCCCTCTCCCAGAGCTTCGCCACCTGCTCGCGCTTTTCCGCAATCCGGGCCAGCCGCCGGGAAACACCCTCCTCCATACCGGCCGCGACCTCGGCAAGCATGTCGATGCCGCGCCGGCGCGCAAAATCCTGTGCATGCGCCCGGTAGCCGGCCTCGCTCTCGAAATCGAGCGTCGTGGTCTTGGCGCCGGATCGTTCGAGTCGCTCGACAAGCTGCTTGAACAGTTCTGGCCGATGGCGCTCGCGCTCGATCCGCTCCTGGCGGGTCTCGGCGGTTTCGAGCTGCTTCGCCGTCCAGACGTTCCGGTCGACTTCCCGTTCCTCGAAACGCTTTTGACCGGTCTCCTCATCGACGACGGGAACCTCCACCTTGACCTTCTCGACACCGTCCTTTCGGAGCATCACCGTATCTCCTTGCGAAACGCCGGCGTCCTCGAGCGCCTTTGGCAGGCTCACACCCCAGAGACGATGAACCGTTCCGTCGTCCGTCCTGATATCGGCATAGGGGCTTTCCTTCGCGTCGTCGTCATCGGGCCGGAACTTCGCCATTCCTTCTTCCACCAGTTCGCCGGTGACGCCGGCGGCATGATCGACGCGCGTCTTGCGACCCCATTCCGGCTTCGCCTCGAAGTCTTCTTTCGCCGCATAGAGATCGGCGTGGTCGCGATGCCGGGTCATCGCCACATAGGTCAGATGCTGGTCCATCATACCGGTGGCGAGCACGAAGGTCCGGTCGACGGTCGACCCTTGAGACTTGTGTATCGTCGCGGCATAGCCGTGATCGACATTGCGATAGCTGGCCTCGCTGATGACGACGTCGCGGCCATTGTCGAGACGCACCGACAACAACGGATCGCCCCGTTTGTCGCCGGTGGAAACGACCGTGCCCAGCATGCCGTTCTTGACGTATTGCGGCCCGAGATTTTTGACGCGCAGCTCAAGAAAGCGGGCGTTCTCCAGGAAGATGATCCGATCGCCGACGGCAAACTCCCGGGTTCCCCGCGCTGTCTGGAATGTGCGTCCGTCGCTCAGCGCGCCATCATCGGTCATCACCTTGCGCAGCGCCTCGTTCAGCTCACGGACGTCGTCATTGGTGTGGGCAAGAACGATAAGCTCGTCGCCGCCAAGCCGGCCTCCATTTCCGCGGGAGACGGACTGCTCGATCGCTTGTTTGCGGGCGTCGGTCCAATCGGAAATGATACGATCGATAATTTCCTCGCGCGTTTGCGCCTCGACGAGACGGCCATGCGAGGCATAGGCGTCGAGCGCCTCTTCCACCTTGCCGCGGGCGAAAAGCCGTGAGGCCTCGCGTGCCCACTCATCGCGCTGGCGCCGAACACCCGCAAGTTCCGCAAAGCCGACACGCTCCGAAATCGCCCGGAAGGCGGCACCGGCCTGGATCGGCTGAAGCTGCATGGCGTCGCCGACCAGCACGGCTTTCGCGCCTGCGTCCTCCACGGCCTTCAGGACGCGGGCCATCTGCTGCGAGGACACCATGCCG
Source organism: Ensifer sp. LC384 (assembly GCF_001695865.1). Taxonomy (NCBI): domain Bacteria; kingdom Pseudomonadati; phylum Pseudomonadota; class Alphaproteobacteria; order Hyphomicrobiales; family Rhizobiaceae; genus Ensifer; species Ensifer sp. LC384. The sequence continues at coordinate 42,139 of NZ_MBST01000021.1, read as the reverse complement.
GCCTCGTCGACGACAAGCACGTCGCCGCGGTGGAGCGTCTCGCGCCCGCCGGCCCAAGCGAGCTCCCAGGATGCGAGTGTGCGCGATCGGATGCCGGAACTGTCTTCCAACCCCTCGGCCGCCTTGCCGGCAAGTGCGGCGCCGATCACCCGCCGGCCGTCACTTTCCCAAGCGACGCGCGCGGCGGCAAGCAGCGTCGACTTGCCGGCGCCGGCCAGACCGACAACGGCAGCGATGGCGTTGTTACCCGTGACATGATTGACAGCGTCGACCTGTTCGACATCAAGCTTGAGGGGTTTTGCCGGATCGGCCGTTTCGATGCTTTGGACAGCTGCCGCGACTTGGGGCTGAGAGACACCAAAACCCTTGCGCTCCGACAGAACCGCAGCCGATAGCGCCATGTCATATTCAATGCGCAGGATGTCTCGCGTGGTGAACACCGCCGGTTCCGACGGCTTGCCGGTCTCAGCGTCAAGCTGCTGCGGCCTGAGCGTGACCAGGTCGTCCGACGCCATCAACTGCGCGCGAATATTGGCGAAATCGACGGGATCGCCGACATAGCGATGCAGCGCCTTGGCGATATCCTTCTCATCGAAAGTGGAGCGTTCGTTGCCGAGCTGCTTTAGGAGAAGCTCCGGCTCCGCCAGCAGCCGGTCGGCCATCTCTTGCCGGCGGGCGAGATCGGCCGGCGCGAAATACATCTCGACGCCCTTGCGGGCAAGCGCCGCCTTTTCCGGCCCGAGATGTTTTTGTGCGATCCCGTCGAGTCCCTGTTCGGCGTAGGAACGTCCGTCGAGGCGGATCTCATGACCGGCCAGCGCCAGGTGACGGTTTGCCGTTTCCGCCCAGGCGATCTTCCAGGCCTTCATGGTTTCCTTGTCGCCGGCCCAGAGCTTGTAGACGATCTTGCCGTTCGGCCGGTCCGGGGTGACGACGCGGAGCGGCTCGCCATCTTCGCCCAAAACGGGAACCTTCTTCGGCCCGAATCCCTCCTCGGTCAGGGGACGCAGCGTGGTCATCAGATGGATGTGCGGATTGCCGTCCTTGTCGTGATAGACCCAGTCGGCCACCATTCCCTTCGACGTGAAACTGTCTCGGACGAACTCGCGGACAAGCGCGATGTTCTCCGCCCGCGTCAGCTCTTCCGGCAGGGCGATGATCAGCTCGCGGGCAAGCTGCGCGTCGCCCCGCGTCTCGAAGGCATCGAGCGCATTCCAGAGCGCCTCGCTGGTCTTGGCGACGGATTGCCCTGCGATTGCCGTCTTCAGCCAGGCCGGGACCTGATCCGGCAGCGCCAGCTCCTCATGCACCAGTTCCCGCGATCCACCACGATAGCTGAAGGACGTGCCGGCCTGCTCGTCCATCATCCGGGCGCGATGGCGATAGGCGGCGGCCGAGACGATGCTGCGTCCCGCTCCCCTGCTGATCACCTGCGCTCTGACGAACATGATCGCCACTGACGTCTCCGAACCTTTCAAGCACGTCGCGCCAGCGACGTATATTGCGCCCCTCAAACCGATCGGCCTGACAAGGCCGATGCCGCTTCTCCGGAAGACGGACATCGCCGGAATTCCGGCCGCGAGGTTTTCGGGATAACGCAACTTAGCCTATTTTACTATCAGAAAATAGATAGTATGATCGCCAACGTTCAGATTGCACCGACAGGAAAGGACTCTGGAATGGCTGCAAAATCATCGATCACCGACATAGACTCGCAGATCGAGAAGCTGCGCGAGCGCAGACGTGCGATGATCGCCAAGTCCGCCGAGCGCTTTGCGCGGGCCGCGATAAAATCGGGACTGGCGGAAATGGAAATCTTCGACGAGGAGGTCGATCGCCTCGTCGAGGAGATCGCCGCGCGATTTCGGAAAGGGGAGAAAAAGGGGGCCGGCGCAACTGCTCCGGCGCGTCGACCGCCAACTGTCGGCACTGGAACGACGGCGGAGGTTTCTCATGACAGCTGACCGGAAGCACGAAGCGCGCGAGAAATTTCTGCTTGGCGGCATCGTCGTCAGGGCGGGTCTTTCGAAGGCCGACCGGGCATTCCTGCTCGGCGGTTTTCTCGAACTGGCAAGGATCGCCCCGGGCTCATCGGAATATCGGCGCATGCGCGATATCGGCGAGGAGGCGTTCAAGATGCCCACGGTCGATGGCGGATCCCGGCGCATCGCGGAGGCGGCTGAGTAATGAGCCGCCCAGTCAAACAGCATCCGAGCCTGTTGCTCGTTCTGGTGCCGCTCACTGTCACTGCTTTCGCCGCCTATGTGGTCGGCTGGCGGTGGCAGGAACTGGCCACTGGCATGTCAGGCAAGTCGGCCTATTGGTTTCTGCGGGCCGCACCTGTGCCGGCGCTTTTGTTCGGACCGCTCGCGGGGCTATTGAGTGTGTGGGCTTTGCCATTGCACCGGCGAAGGCCGGTGGCGATGGCCAGCCTCATGTGCTTTTTGGCGGTGACCGGCTTCTACGCGCTACGCGAATTCGGCCGGCTCGCCCCGTCCGTAGAGAGCGGCACGGTCACATGGAGCGGGGCGCTCTCCTATCTGGATTTCGTCGCCGTCATCAGCGCGCTCGCGGGCTTCATGGCGGTGGCGGTGGGCGCGCGCATCTCGACCATCGTGCCCGAGCCGGTGACGCGCGCCAAGCGCGGAACCTTCGGGGACGCGGACTGGCTTTCGATGTCTGCTGCGGCAAAACTGTTTCCGCCGGATGGCGAAATCGCCGTCGGTGAGCGCTACCGGGTCGACAAGGAAATTGTCCACCAACTGCCCTTCGATCCGAACGATCCGGCGACCTGGGGACAGGGCGGCAGGGCGCCGTTGCTCACCTACAAACAGGACTTCGATTCCACCCACATGCTGTTTTTTGCCGGGTCGGGTGGATACAAGACCACGAGCAACGTGGTGCCGACGGCGCTGCGCTACAGCGGGCCGCTGATCTGCCTTGATCCCTCGACCGAGGTGGCACCCATGGTGGTCGAGCACCGAACCCGTATCCTTGGGCGCGAGGTCATGGTGCTCGATCCGACAAACCCGATTATGGGCTTCAATGTGCTCGACGGGATCGAGACGTCGAAGCAAAAGGAAGAGGACATCGTTGGCATAGCCCATATGCTGCTGTCGGAGAGCGTGCGCTTCGAAAGCTCGACCGGCTCCTACTTCCAGAACCAGGCCCACAATCTCCTGACCGGTCTGCTTGCCCATGTGATGCTCTCACCGGAATATGAGGGACGGCGGACCTTGCGCAGTCTCCGCCAGATCGTTTCGGAGCCTGAGCCCTCGGTGCTCGCCATGCTCCGCGACATTCAGGAGCATTCCGCCTCGGTCTTCATACGGGAAACGCTTGGCGTCTTCACCAACATGACCGAGCAGACCTTCAGCGGCGTCTATTCGACGGCATCGAAGGATACGCAGTGGCTGTCGCTCGACAGCTATGCGGCACTCGTCTGCGGCAATGCGTTCAAATCGAGTGACATCGTCTCGGGCAGGAAGGATGTCTTCCTCAACATCCCGGCATCGATCCTGCGCTCCTATCCGGGCATCGGCCGGGTGATCATCGGTTCGCTGATCAACGCCATGATGCAGGCTGACGGCGCATTCCTGCGCCGGTCGCTGTTCATGCTCGATGAGGTCGATCTCCTCGGCTACATGCGGGTGCTGGAGGAGACGCGCGACCGCGGCCGCAAATACGGCATCTCCATGATGCTGATGTACCAGTCGGTCGGGCAACTGGAGCGGCATTTCGGGAAGGATGGCGCGACGTCGTGGATCGATGGTTGCGCCTTCGCCTCCTATGCCGCCATCAAGGCGCTCGACACGGCGCGCAACGTCTCGGCGCAATGCGGCGAGATGACGGTCGAGGTGAAGGGCAGTTCCCGCAACATCGGCTGGGACACGAAGAGCAATGCATCGCGGAAATCCGAGACCGTCAACTTCCAGCGCCGGCCGCTGATCATGCCGCACGAAATCACCCAGTCGATGCGCAAGGACGAGCAGATCATCATCGTCCAGGGCCATAGCCCCATCCGATGCGGCCGGGCGATCTACTTCCGGCGGAAGGACATGAAGGAGGAGGCGAAGGCCAACCGCTTCGTCAAGGCGATCCCGTGAGGGGTCGCAAGTGTCGTCCCCGGAAAAGTCCCTATCGATCAGAACGGCGATAGCGGGCGAACGGATCCGTTGCGCCGGGTGGCGTGAACCAGTCGAGGAAGATCGTATAACCGATCGCAAAGGCAACGAGCCCGAGCGCCATCAGACCGAAGGCCCAGAAGGGCATGCCGTTGGCTGCGTCGGGATGGGCGTAGACGACGATTGACATTGGCACCATGACGATCGCTGTCAGCATCATGAAGCCGGTGAACGGACGGAACATGCAGAGGATGAAGAAGGCAAGATACCACGCGCTGTAAACCGCCGCCCTGACGACGCCGAAGGCGATGACGAAAGGAAGCCGGACGATGAACCGGAGCGCACGGGAAGCGCGGCTTCGGCTCGGCACGCCGGTTTCGTGTTCAGCACCTTGAGGCTCTGTCGACATGACCGGCTCCCCGCGGCAAGAAACTATCAGTTTCCTGAGAGTCTAGCTGCGAGGCCGGATCGACGCAAGAACATCCATCCACATAACGAGCAGATGCAAGGATCCTTCTCACAATGCTGCCGGCGGTAAATCGGGCCGCAGCCTCCCGCGAGAGGGGGCGTGACCGGAGGCGGAGACCGTTTGCGGGCTCCGTGAGCGAAGCGAATAGCACCCGGCCGGCCATCGGCCGGCTCGCTAAATCCACATTTCTCAGCTTCGACGATCGATCACGAAAATGAATCAGAGGGGGCCGACCGATTCACAAGTGTCGTTGGACGCAAAAGCCCGAACGAGCGATTCTTCCGCCATGCTCAGTCAGCCCTATCAGCTCTATATCGAACGCACGGACGCGACGAGAAATATGGCGCGCTTCTACGCGCTCGCGATCGAACCGACGCTGTTCGGCACGCCCTGCCTGACGCGGCGATGGGGACGCATCGGGACAGCCGGACAGGCCATGGTGCATCACTTCGACAGGGAGGAGGATGCCGTCCGCATGTTCCTCGAACTGCTGCGGTCGAAACGGGCGCGCGGCTATAGACCGAACGCAAATGTCCGACGTAACCTCATGGCCTGAAGGCTGCCGGCCGGTGAGCGTTCCTGACCCCTGCCGGTGATCATGGTACGAAGCGGAGCTTCGGGCCGGCGCGCCGGTCGATCCGGCGTGTCGGCCCAGGCGAGACGGCAAAGGCCGTCCCTCAGAAGGGCGGCGCGGCGTCGATGGTGCCCACCTGTTCGGCGATCGCTACCGCCAGTTCGGCATGAGCGATCTCCAGCTCCGCTTCGATCTGGCGGCGTTCGGCCGGATCGGCATTGGCCAGTTCGGCGCGCAGTTGTTCAACCTGAATTTCGAGTGCAATCGTCATCGTCGTCATCTCCTGAATGATGTGAAAGATGACGCCCGGGGTCGTGAGGATCGGGCCGGGTCAAGGATCGCGCCAGCGACCGGCGGAGCCGGCGAGCGGAGGAACCGATTTTCTGACGGCGCCCTTCAGGGCGGCGGCTGAAAATTGGCGGGGCCGCGAAGTCCTTGAGGCGGCACGAGCCTCGCGGCAGACTCGGGTATCTGAGCAGATAGTCCTTGGTCTCGTGGGGCACGACGGGAGGAGCGAAAGCGGGCTCGATGCCCGCTTTCGCTCCCGATGCTCCCCGCAACGATCAGCTCGAAAACGGCGAAGCCGGCCCCGATCGCTCGGGGCCGCTCGCTTGCCGCTCAGTTCGGATTGTTCCAGAGGATCACCTTCTTGCTCGGATCGCCGCCGGGTGCCGGTGCGAGATTGCCGAAGATCACGCCGATCTCGGGGGCCTCCAGCTTGACCGAGAGGTATTCCTCGCCGGTCTGGCGGGCGATGCGGTTCCAACCCGCACCGATCTCGAAGCCGGTCTTGCGGTGGATAACGCGGTAGTCGGGGGCTTCTTCGCTCGACTTGCTTGCGTTCGGGACGATTGCGATCGGGGCGTTGACCCGGATGGTGGCGAAGACGCCTTCGAGGATGCCATCGGTCTTCTGCGTCAGGGTTGCGATCGTGGTGGCCATGGTTCTGTTTCCTTCGGTTGCTCGGGACCATTCCCGATGGCGCACGAAGAGACGGCCGACCTGCTGCGGTCAGCTCGTCCGAAATTTTTGCAAAATTCTATTTTCCGCCACGACAAAAGAACCGAAATCGAATTTTGCAAAAATTTCGGGCGAGTCTTACCCCTTCAGGGGTTGGCCGCCAGAGCAGGCGGTCGTCTATACGAGCGACATAAAACGGGAATGGTTCGGGGCAACTGAAGGCCGCGAAACCATCCTGGCCGCCCGGTCCAGCGCTGCGGGATATCGGCCGCGCACTCCTGAACGCTTCGCCGCCATGCCGGTCAGCGCCGTGCTTCTCGCTCGTGTCCCGCCGGCGCGCAAGCGATGAAACATCATCCGCTGCCCGTATCATCCGTCGTCGGCTGTGAAATCGATGCGGCAATCGTCTTGCCGCCTGCAGACCCTGCGGCAATACCAGACGCAATGGCTGACCGCCGGCGTCGGGACGCGCGACCTTTGGCCCATCCGCCCGCCACCAGTCGGCCATCCGAGCCGTCGGTGTTCAACAGCAAACCCGCCCTCGGCACGCGGGCGGCTTCGAGCAATCGGGGCCGGCTTCGTCGGCGCTTTGGCTCACCAGAATGGCACGGCTGTCTCCGCGCAAGGATCGTCACGCCTTCAGGCGCGAAGCCTGCACCCCGGGCTTCGTTGAGTCGGACCGCCGGCGGAATAGGCCTGGTCCGGCGGACCCACCGGATGCGATCAGGTGTCCTGCCCTTCTTGAACTGAGGGCCGAAAGGCCGTATATACACCTAGGTAGATACAGAACGGAGGCGACCATGCCCCATCTTGCACGGGTATTCCAGTCCGGAAACTCGCAGGCCGTCCGCCTGCCGAAAGAATTCCGCTTCAACGTCGAGCGCGTGGAGATCACGCAGGAGGGCGATGCTCTCATTCTCCGACCGCATGTCGAGGCGGGCGAACCGTGGTCGTCGCTGAAGGCAGCGCTGGCTCGCGGCATGAGTGAAGACTTCATGGAGAGCGGGCGCGAGCAGCCGGAACAACAGGATCGGCCGGAGCTTGACGCGGTATTTCAGTGATCTCGCATCTTCTCGACACCAACGCCGTCATTGCCCTCATCGGCCGCAAATCGGATGAATTGATCAGCCGCGTACTCCATAGCCCTCACGGCAGTATCGGCCTGCCGTCGATCGTCGCGTATGAACTCTATTTTGGAGCGCAGAAGAGCGCGAAGGTCCAACACAACCTCGAAACCTTGCGTTTGTTGATGGCGGATTTTCCGATCCTCGACTTTGACCAGAACGATGCCTTTGTCGCGGGCGAAATCCGGGCGGCCCTTGCCGCGAAGGGGACGCCCATCGGCCCCTATGACGTCCTGATCGCAGGACAGGCGAAAGCCCGCGGACTGATACTCGTCACCAACAATGTCGGCGAGTTCAACAGGGTTGAGAACCTGCGTGTGGAAGACTGGTCGCTTTGAGCCCTGGCTGATTGGGGGCCGCACAGGAGTAATCCGCGACATCGTCATCGATCGTCAAGGTTGAGTGCTAACGGCGCAGTGGTGTGGGACACCGGGCCGTGGCGTTGCTTTATGCTGTCTTCGGTTCGCTGCGCTTCGGCTTTGGCTGATACAGCCGACGCTTCACGTTAGCGCGCAGTGCGTTGCGCACATCCTTGTCCACGACCGCGAGATCGAACCATTCGGGATCGAAATGCCCACCACACCAACGTTTGGTATCTCCGTGTTCGGGGTCCTCTTTGTCCGACATGATTTCCAGAAAGCGCTCATAGCCGGGCACACCGCCCACATCTTCGGGCGGCCGGGCACGCGCTCCATCAATGCAGGTCCCGTACTTGGGCGTGACATCGAGGGCCTTGAACTCCTCGATTATCACAGAATGGTGCCAGCTATCCCCGAAGTCGTAAAGGTAGCTAAAAGTGGCTCCGTACTCGAAGTCGCGAAGGCGAACCTCACGAAAATCGAAGACACGAGGATCGTCGTCGGAGGCATCCTCGGTCAACAGCTCCACGCCGCCGTAGCGCAAGCCGCCGATCCGGAATTCATGAAGGTGATAGTTCCACCAGTTGAAGGCGGCCTGAACGGCAAGATGCAGTTGCTCAAGCGTCCAGTGCGATGGCAATACCAGCCGGCGCCAGACCTCCGGCTCGATCTCGTCGAGTGAAACATGAATCTGTACTGTGTTGATGGCTTTGAACATGCCGCAAGTGTGAACAGCATGGATCGGGGAAGGTCAAGCGAAGCCGGCCTCCATAGTCGGGAGAACGCCATACGGTAGAACCCGCATGGCGTCATGACACAGTCTGTCACGCGCCCTCCCCTGCCGCCTGCCAGACCGGAATACCGAGCCGGCGGGCTTTGTCTGCGAGATTGCCGGTGATGCCTGAGCCGGGAAAAAGGATGACGCCGGCCGGCATGACCGAAAGCATGTCGTCGTTGCGGCGGAAGGGTGCTGCCTTGGCGTGCTTCGTCCAGTTCGGTTTGAAGGCGATCTGCGTCACCTTGCGCGCCTCGGCCCAGCAGGCGGCGATGCGTTCTGCTCCCTTTGGCGAGCCGCCGTGCAGCAGGACCATGTCGGGATGTTTGGCGAAAGCCTGATCGAGTTTCGTCCAGATCCGTTCATGGTCGTTGTAGTCGATGCCGCCGCCAAAGGCGATCTTGGTCCCTGCCGGGATCAGCACCTCGGTTTCGGCGCGGCGGCGGGCGGACAGGAAGTCTCTCGAGTCGATCATCGCCGCGGTCATGTTGGCGTGGCTGACCTTGGAGCCCGTCCGCGGCCGCCATGCCGATCCGGTCTGGGCTTCAAACATGTCGGCCGCATGGTCGCGCATGAACTCGAAGGCGTTGCGGCGCTCAAGAAGCGTGATGCCTTCGGCGACAAGGCGCTCCAGCTCGACGCTCTTCACCTCCGAGCCGTCCTGCTCACGCTGGCCATTGCGCTGCCCATCCTCGTTGCGCTGCAGTTCCCGCTGGATGCGCTCGCCGGCACGATGGAAGAGGTTGACCGTCGACCAGAGCAGATCTTCGAGATCAGGCTCCAGCCGCGTGTCGCCGAGCATTTCGAACAGAGCGTCGAACATCGCGGTCAGCGCCGACTGGACGACCGGCTCCTCGGGCAGTGGCCGCGGGTCTGGTTCGTCCTGGAAGGGGCGATGGCCGTAGATCTGCATCTCGTAGATGAAGCGGTCGGTCGGGGAAGAGGCGTGGTGGGGCTCGAAGGCGTCGTCGATGGGAAGGACAAGGTTCATGATGGTCTCCGTCGGTTTGGGCCGCGCCTCTCGCGGCCTGACGGCGATCCCTGTCCATGCGGCGGCGGGCCGGAACCGCGAGCCTAGCGAAGCTGCCCAGCGCAGCGCCGGGCGGCGGAAGGAAGGTTTCTTACCCGCGAGGAATGACGGACCGCTCCGCGGTTCGGCAGGGGAAGAAACCTGACTGACCCGCTGAAGGCCCGACCGCCGTGTGGTAAGGGTCGCCTCTCGGCAGGCCCGCAGGCGCGCCACCCGAACGGCGAGCGGCCGGAGACCAGCCTTTCCCGCTACGCCGCGCCCCTCGCCTTCCCCAGCCTGCCCGATCATGCGGGCAGGAAGGCCAGAACATCTTCCGGCGCGAGCTGGGCCCTGAGATGCACGATGAGCCGCTGCGGCCCGCGCCGGCGCAGGTCCTCGTTGAAGTCGCCAAGTTCGGGGGAAAGCACGAGCGGCAGGATCCCAAGCGCCTGCGCGCGGCGGCTCAATCCCCCGATGCCGTGCCGGCCGGCGGCATCCGCGTCAGCAGCGATGTAGAGGCGCTGGCAACCATCGGGCAGCCGGAAAGCGGCAAGGTGATTAGCGGTCAGTGCTGAGACCATCGGCATGCCGGGCATCACATGCGCGAGCGACAAGATGCTTTCCAGCCCTTCGCCTGCGGCCATGACCGGTACGGGGCCATGGAGGGGAAAACGGAAGCGCACGGCGTTTCCGAGCAGCCCACCGAGCGCGCGGCGGGGATCGTCAATCTTCGCCTTGCCATCGCCCGCCGGGTCGAGCCAGGTGCGATGGACGCCGGTGATGACGCCAGAGCAGTCGGTCACTGCCGCGATCAAGGCCGGACAGCTGTTCGTCCGGCCAATCGCGAGATCCCGATAGTAGCAGGACGGGTGGAAGCGGAGCGCAGGATGCCAAGAGGCGCGAAGGATGCCGCGCTGGCGCAGATAGCTATCGGCGAGCGTACCGAGGAGCGGCTCGGTCATCCGGAACAGGCGTCGGGCGCGCTCGGCTGCCGGTCTATCGACCGGCGGATCGGTTTGGGCGTCGTCCCTGCGGGACGACACCGGGATGGACTGCGGTTCGTTCAGGAAACGGCGCGCCTCGTCCGCCACATCACGGAAGTCCACCAACCCGCAGGTCTCTCGAACGAGGTCGAGCAGGTCGCCATATTGAGAGGTTGCTGCATCCGTCCACCGCCCGGCACGCGGGCCGGAGAGATGGACATAGAGCGACTTGCCCTTACTGTTGGCGACGTCGCCAACGATCCAGTAATTGCCGGCCCGGCGGCCGGCAGAGAGGTAGTGACGGCAAACCGCCTCGGCGTCGCGCGCCAGACGATCCGCCAGCTGTGAAGCAGACAACATGACGGTCAGCTCCGGCCGGCGACATCGACGACGCGATGTCGTTCGAGGAGGCGTGACAGGACCGCCTGTCCGTCATCCGAGGCCGGGATGAAGAACCGGACCTTCCAGGCGATCATCTCGGAAAACAGCCCCATGGACCTGAGCCTGTCGCGCATCCCGTCGGTGAAGCCATTGAGTTCGACACGATAGTCGTTCATCACCCGAACCCGTCGCAATGTCATATTGCCGGCAAGGGCGACCACCGAGGCGCCGCCGAGCAGCGATTCCCAGATTTGGGCGGCGCTGATAACCTCCGTCTGATCGAGCCCGAAATTCCGGCACAGCCGGGCGAGACCCTCCGAAGAGATCAGACGGCCGACAATCCTCTCTCCCTCGCCGGTCTCCAGCCGATAGACCCGGCAAAAATCCTGCGGCAGCAATTTCCAGATTGGCAGCAGGAGGCCGGAGACGACATGCATGGTCGAGATCGAAAACTCCGGAAGATTGGCGACTTCGGCATCCCATGCGGCGGAGAAGGTTTGCTCGTCCGCTTCCTCCCAGTTGGTTTCGTCGAGCTGGCGAACCTCGAAACGGATTTCGTCCATCGGACGGATGAGCGCGACGCGGGGCTGGACCGAGCCGTCGTCGAGCATGACCGAACGGGTCGGGACCTGCACGGCCGGGCGGCCGGACTTGCCGTTCACCATCAGCCTGGCACGTGCGTCACGCGCCACAAGGCTAAGGGCGTCGGCAAGCAACATCGGCTGGTTGCGATCCATGCGCTCGATCGTCAAGAGATGCGTCTCAGCGCCTGTGACCGGATGGGTATAGACGAGTTGCCTGGCCTTCACCGTCATACGGTCCGCTGTCAGCGTCTCCAGGCCCTTGTCGTAGACTCCGGCGGCGATCGCGCCCTCGATCCGGGCAGACAGGAACTGTTCGAAGGCATCGAATAACAGGTTCTGCATGGCAACCGTCAGCGCCAGCATGCGGTTGAGGAAGGTGTGGATCGGCGGCAACTCATCCTTGAGGCCACCTTCCTCGGCGGTCAACGAAAGCCCGGTGATCGCCTCGAATTTCTCCAGCGAGCAACCGGGGACGCCACCGCGGTGGATGAGCTTGTAGAACTGCCTGAGCGCATCGCGGGCGTACTGGGATTCCAGATTGTCCTCGCTCCTGAACATGCCCTGTCCACCGGTCTGGCGCTGACCCCTGGTGATCGCACCGAGCGTGTCGAGACGCCGGGCGATGGTCGACAGGAAACGCCGTTCCGCCTTGACGTTGGTGGCGATCATCCGGAAGCGCGGAGGCTGCGCCTGGTTGGTGCGATGGCTGCGGCCGAGGCCCTGGATCGCCACGTCGGCCCGCCAGCCGGCCTCGAGAAGATTGTGCAGGCGGGGGCGTTGGTTCTTCGCGCCGAGATCGGCATGGTAGGACCGTCCCGTGCCGCCAGCTTCGGAGAAGATCAGGATCGGCTTTTCGTCGTCCATGAAGGCGCGTGTCTCGTCGAGATTGGCGCTGCCCGGCCGGCTCTCGACGGCGAAGCGGGCGATCGTGCCGCCATCGTCGCTGCGAACGATGCGACGCGTGCGCCCGGTGATCTCAGCGACTTGTCTACTGCCGAAATGCTGAACGATCTGGTCGAGCGCGGTCGGGATCGCCGGCAGACTGCCGAGCCGTTCAAGCAACGCATCCCGGCGGGCGACGGCTTCCCGGCACAGAACAGGGTTGCCGTCGGCGTCATAGACGGGCCGCGAGAGGAGATTGCCTTCGGCGTCGGAATATTCCTCGAAGAGCTGGGTCGGGAAGGAATGGTTGAGATATTCCGCGACGATCTCGCGTGGCGTGATGTCGACCTGAATATCGCCCCACTCCTCGGTCGGGATTTCCGCGAGCCGGCGTTCGGTGAGTGATTGGCCAGTGGAGATGATCTGGACGATCGCCGCATGGCCCTCCTCCAGATCCTTGGTCGTTGCGCTGATCAAGGCTGGCGTTTTCATCGAGGTCAACAGATGATTGAAGAAGCGCTGTTTCGAGCTCTCGAAGGCGGACCGGGCGGCGGCTTTGGCATTTTTGTTACGCGTGGTGCTGTTGCTGACGATGCCGGAGGCTTCGAGCGCCTCATTGAGATTGTTGTGAATGACCTGGAAGGCCTCGGCATAGGAATCGTAAATGCGAACCTGTTCCTCGGTCAGCTCGTGCTCGAGGATGTCGTACTCCACGCCCTCGAAGGACAGGGACCGGGAAGTGTAGAGCCCCATCGCCTTGAGATCGCGCGCCAGCACTTCCATGGTCGCCACTCCGCCGTCTTCGATCGCCGCGATGAACTCCGATCGGGTCGAAAAGGGAAAGTCGGCGCCGCCCCAAAGGCCAAGGCGTTCGGCATAGGCGAGCGACTCCACTTCAGACGCGCCGGTTGCGGAGACATAGACGACGCGGGCGTCGGGCAGAGCGCGCTGCAGCCGCAGACCGGCGCGGCCCTGTTGCGAGGCGGCCTTTTCGCCACGCTCCGACTTGCCGCCGGCTGCGTTGGCCATGGCATGACCCTCGTCGAAGATGATGACGCCATCAAAGTCATCTCCAAGCCAATCGACGATCTGCTGGACGCGCGACCGCTTGCCTTCGCGCTCGTCGGTGCGCAACGTCGCGAAGGTGACGAAGAGGATCCCCTCGTCGAGCTTGATCGGCTTGCCCTGCCGGAAGCGCGACAGAGGCGTGACAAGCAGTTTTTCCTGCCCGAGCGCGTTCCAGTCGCGCTGCGCGTCCTCGATCAGGGTCTCGGATTTCGAGATCCACAGGTGGCGCCGGCGGCCCTGGAGCCAGTTGTCCAAGATGATACCGGCGGCCTGACGGCCCTTGCCCGCACCCGTGCCGTCACCGAGAAACCAGCCGCGGCGAAAGCGGACAGCGCCTTCGTTTTCAGGCGCGACGGCCTTGAGATTGTCGAAGGTGGCATCAACGGACCAATGGCCAGCGAGATAGCCGGAATGAGCCTCCCCGGCATAGATCACGCTTTCGAGCTGGGCGTCGGACAGATCGCCGCCGGTGATGATGCGCTTCGGCAGCTGCGGCCGATAGCTCGGCTTCGGCGGCGCGACCGATGCCATGGCGACGGATTCGACCAGCTTGTCCGGATGGGGCTTTGCATCCGGGATATGGATCGCCAGCAAGCGATAGGGCTCGTAAATGCCGTCGGCGACGTCGACGCGGACGTTCGGCGCCGCGTCACGCAGTTCATAGTCGAGCGCAACAACCTCGTCGTCGATATGGACCGCCGGCAGAGATACGGGTCGCTCAGCACGGATAGCGGGCGATGTCCGGCTTGCCGGGGCGATCACCGCCGCGGGACGCAACGTGTCGGCGGCCTTGCGTGCGGCCATCTTCGCCGCGCAGGCCCGCAGGATGCCGTTGGAAAGTGCGCCGATCGAGTTCGGCGCGGTCGAGGACGAGCGGGGCGGAAGACCGGCGATCCATGAAAGCAACGTTTCCGTATCGGGAGCGACGCCATGCGAGGCGATGAGGCTCGTGGGATCGGCGGCGGCAATCTTGTCGATCACCGTCAGGCGGGTTTCCATCGTCGTGCCGTGCCGGGCATAGACAGAACCATCGATCGCGGCGCTGAACAGAACCGTTCCGCGGTCCTGCAGACGGACGAAGGCGTCACGCCATTTAGGATTGTCGGGAGACAGGCTGGAGCCGGTGATCGCCACGAGCCGGCCGCCGGGGGCAAGCCGCGCGAAGGCGGAAGCGAGATGACGCCATGCGGCGTCGACTATCCGGCCTTCGACATGAACACCGGCGGAAAACGGCGGGTTCATCAAGACGACCGTCGGGCGAACCGAACGGTCGAGATAATCATCGATGTGGGCGGCGTCGTGCTGCGATACCGCCGAGCCTAAGAAAAGTTGCTCCAGGAGCGAGTGGCGGACTGCGGCGTATTCGTTAACGGACAGACGCGCGCGGGCAAGTTCGGCGAAGATCGCCATCAGGCCGGTTCCGGCCGACGGTTCGAGCACGGCATCGTCCGCCATGATGCCTGCTGCGCGAGCCGCGATATAGCCAAGCGGCAGCGGCGTGGAAAACTGCTGGAGCTGCTGGCTCTCCTCCGAACGCCGTGTGTGGGTCGGGATCAGGCCCACGACCCTGTTCAACATCGTCAGCGCCGCCTGAGGCGCGTTCGCGCGGGCGGAAATCGCAGCGCCGAACTTGCGCAGGAACAGGACCTGCGCGACCTCGGTCGCCTCATAGGCATCCTTCCATGCCCAGAAGCCTTCGGCGTCCGAGCCGCCGAAGACATTGGTGAGGATAGCGCGAAGATCGGCTGCGCCGATGGACTGGCCCCGTTCGAGAAACGGCAAAAGCTGATGACCGGCAAGGAGAATGTTGCCAGCGCGGCCGGTGCGATCGGCGGAAGCAAGCGAGGTGGCGGCCGCGCTCGCAGCGTGAGAAGAGATGACGTTCATGGCAAACCCTGCCGAGAGCGGGAAAGGACCGGCCCGCCCCGGACGCTCTCCAAACCCCGGCAGGCCAACCCTTTCCGGCCCCTCTCTCCCTCCGCGGCGACCAGGCGGCCAACGCCCGGCCTCAACCGGGTGCGAGCTTCAGGTTGCCGAAGGCTGCGGCGCCGGCGACCGAAAGCTCATGGAGGACGGCCTGGCCACCAGCGGCAATCCAGTCTGCGGCCTCCTCCGCGCTAAGCTGGTGGACGTAGACGAAATGGCGTTCGGCGGTCGCGCGCTGTCGTTCGAAGGCTTCCGGGTCCTCGTAGGCGTAGAGCGTGTCGCCCGGGCCGTCCCAATAGACGACGGCGAAGCGGACGGGCCGGACAACCTCCGAACGGAAGTTGAGAAAGACCGGAGCGGCGGCCGAGCGCGAGCGGTCGATTGCAGGCATGGTCATGATGCTCTCCTGAAAATGCGGAAGGCCCGGTACTCCTGTCGGAGCACCGGGCCTGGTTGGGGAAGATGACGGCGGGATCAGAGCGTCGAACTGGGCGTCTGGGGTGGCCGCCGGAGGGGCCGCTGCACCGGCCATGTGCTCGCCCCTGACGGCCTGACGCGGATGGTTGGCACTTGAAAGGAGGCGGCCAAAGCCTTTACTATCTGTTTTTTGATAGCAAAGGAGGTAAGCTGTGAACGTTCAGCCGGCGCAAGGGAGGGCAGAAGTGCGAAACTTCACGATCGGCGATCAAACGCTGGCCGAATCCTCGCCGGAGTTTCGGGCACTGCTTCCACACGCTTATGAGCAAAGGCTTCGCCCGATGTGTTTGTGCAAGGAACCGCCGGTTCCGATGTACATCGCGCGACTGGAAGATCAGTATCTCATCAAGCGCATGCCGCTCTCGGGTCGCGACCACGATCCTGCGTGCTCCTCTTATGAGCCGCCTTACGAGCTTTCCGGCCTCGGCCCGCTGATCGGCAATGCGATCCAGATCGATGCCAGCGGCAAGGCAGAGCTGAAGCTGGATTTTTCCCTGACAAAGCGCGGGCCACGATCGGCGCCGGGCGCACCGGCTGAAGCAGCCGAGCCGGCCGTCCGCAGCGAGCCCAAAAAGTTGTCGCTGAGGGCGATGCTGCATTATCTCTGGGAGGCCGGCGAACTGACGGAATGGCGCTCGACATGGGCGGGCCGGCGTGGCTGGGGCCGGGTGCGCACGAGCCTCATCAATGCCGCCTTGCAGATGACCGCAAGGGGTGGCCCGTTGAGCGACATGCTCTTCATTCCCGAGGTGTTTCATTCCGAGGACAAGGACGGGATCGCCGCCCGGCGCGCCACCGCGCTCAAGAACATACAGGCGACAGGATCGGGACCGCGCAAGCTCATGATGATCGTGGCCGAGGTGAAGGAGTTCTCCGCCGCCCGCGAGGGGCACAGGATCGTCGTGCGGCATATGCCCTTCCCGCTGATGGTCGAGGACGGCGCATGGAGGCGGCTTGCAGCGCGCTATGAGATTGAATTGGAGCTGTGGCGCTCGAGCGAGACCTTCCATCTGATCGTCATCGCCACGTTCGGCATCTCGGCCGCCGGTATCGCGTCGGTCGAAGAGGTCGCCCTCATGGTGGTCAACGAGCACTGGCTGCCATTCGAGGACATTCACGAGTTGCGGCTTTTGGAGAAGCTGAGCCACCTGAAACGAAAGAGCGTAAAGGGGCTGCGTTTCAACCTACGCCGCGATGCGCCCATCGTGTCGGTCACATTGCCGGAACAAAAACCCGCACCCGTCGCGATGTTCATCGTGCCGGCAAGCGCCGGAGACGACTACGAGCACGCACTTGCGGATATGATCGCGGCGAGACCGGAGATCGCATCCTGGATCTGGCGGGTGGCCGAGGGCGAAATGCCGCGACTTCCTTGATATGGGAGCATGGGAACGCGGGGCGTTGACAGGTCGAAGCGAATAAGAACAGCTGCGGCATGGTAGCCAACTGTCTTTTTCAACCGGACCATCATGAAGCCTGAAAAGAAGCCGTTCGTCGTCGAGATCAAGAATCGGCGGCGCCTGTCCCGGCGGGAGCACTCGATCTGGGGAAAAATCGATCTGAAGGCCGCTGGCGATCAGGTAGCCGCCGTGGAGAAATCCGCCGAGAATGGTGCAGCGATGCCGATGAGACACCCCGAGGCTGCGCCAGAGCAAAACGCGGCCGAGATCAACGTCTGATCGCGTTATAGACCAACTTCGGAACCACCCATCCATTCACGTAGAAATATCGCTTCGCCCGGAGACGCGCGATATAGGCGTCCTGTTCCTTGTGGGAGGCGAACCGGTTGAAGCGCGTCCGGGAGTAATCGATCATCCCGTCCCCTTCGGTGAGTTCCAGCGGACCTGACGCCGCCAGGTTCTCGATATGGGAACGGAGCGGTTTGACGATGCCGTCAAATCGGTACTGCCTGTCCAGAGCGGCATTCAGGCGGCCGGCTCGCATGGGCGAGAGTGCTTCGGTCTTGAACATGGGACTGCCTTTCCTTGAATGCGAAAACCCGGCGCGACGGCCGGGTTCTGGTCGGGATGGAGAGGAGATGCCGCTGCAAAGACCGCAGTCAGGCAGCGCTTTCGAGCAGCTTTCGGGCCTTGCTCTCGAGTTCGAGGCGAGTGTCCTGGTGGGTCTTGCCGCGGGCCAGCGCCGTGATCCCCTGGACGAAGTCATAGATGCTCTCAGGCGGCCTCCCTTCTTCGGAAAGCACCGTCTCGATGATCTTGCCGGTTTCGGCTTTTGAGAAACCGCGCTTGCGTAGGAAGTCCGAGCGATCCTCGTCGTTGCGGGCAACGACCCGCTCACGGGCGGCGCGAATGCCGGCGATGAACGGCGCCGGCGAGGAATTGGCGAAATTCGTGAGCGCAGGCGCCGCCTCATGGGAGAAACGCTGGGCGGCGAATTTTGAGTGGCGAATGGAGATTTCCTCGAAATTTTCGGTGCCCCACAAATTGCGATTGGCACACACGGCGCGCAGATAGAACGACGCGATGCCGAGCGTCTTGGACCCGACCTCGGAATTCCAGGCATAGAACCCGCGGAAGTAGAGATCCGGATCGCCATTCGGCAGGCGACCAGCCTCGATCGGGTGGGTATCATCGACCAGGAAGAGGAAAACATCGCGGTCGCTGGCATAGAGCGTGGTCGTATCCCTGGTGATATCGACGAACGGATTGTGGGTCATGGTCGACCAGTCGAGCACGCCAGGCACCTTCCAGATCGTGTCGCCGGTTCCGTTACCGGCGATGCCCATCACGGCGGCAACCAGGTCTTTATCCCAGATGCGCCCATATTCAGGTCCAGTCACCGCCCTGAGCTCGACGCGACCGTCATCCATCTCCAGTGTTTTGACCAGTTCGGCGCTGTGGTTCAGCAGCCCGTGCTGAAGATTGATCGCGGCCAGCGGCGCAGGCAGCTGCCGCATATAGCTCGAGGGCGCGCCGACCAGGCTGCAAAGCTGACCGTAACTCCAATGCGTCGGCGCAATCGGTTCACGTCCGCCGGGAATAATCAAGGCAAGGCGTTCGGCATTGTCACGGGTGGCTTCCACGCGGATCTCGGCGCTTTCAACCGTTCGAACGCGGGCGCTATCGGTTCTGGCGCTGACGGCGCGATGAAGATCAGAGAGCGACAGGTAGCGCTCGTCGTCGGGGCGCGAGAACCATTCGGATGAGACGCGGCCAATGCGTTCGCCGCGCGAAATATCGACCTTGAAGCCGGACGAGACCGGCCGCGGGCTGGAAATCATGGTGTTCATGCTCAAATCTCCTGAAACGAAGAAGCCCGGCTGGCGCTTTCGCGACAACCGGGCTGGTGGGTTGGAAAGTGGATAGCTGCCGAAGCGTCTGTCAGACGGGGTGACGCAGGCGGGAATGCTGCAGGCGCGCCACCCAAAAGTGGCGCGTACGCTTCTCAATCGATCGCCTGGAATATCTCGGCAGCTTCCGGATGGTCGGCGGAATAGGCATAGAGACGCCCGTAGCCCTCTGAGAGATATTCCGATTGATACTGGAACGAGAGATGGGAGAAGGCAAACATTGTGGCGATGATGCCGGCGGCTTCGGCGGAAACCTCCCCCTGAAATCCGGTGATCTCGCCGGTGATCCGAAAGCGCGATTTGGATTGCGGAGCCAGGAACAGCGGCTTGCCGTCGTGTTCGTAGAAATCCCAGAAGCCGCCGCCATAGTCGAGCGGGCTCAGCCGGTCCATGAAGCTGTAAACTGCGTTCTCGGCAACGATCAGCAGCGAACGCCCGAACAGAGTGGGCAAGAATTCCTGGCGATGCTCTTCGGGGACGATGGTGGCGCGTTGAGGTGCAATCACGGATGTCGACATCGGTTCATTTTCCAGAGAGGCGACAGGGTTCAGGCCGGACAACCCTCTCTCCATCGCCCGGCTTCACCCCTGCTCCGGCCCCTCTCTTCCTCCTCCGGCCAGGCGCAGCCGCCTCTTTCCGGCCCGACATGCCTTGTCTCCGATGCTCAACGGTCAGAGAGGCCCGACACGATGGCCGGGCCTCCGATTGAGCGATGGGTTTTGAAAGCGATTATTCCGCCGCTTCGAGGTGCTCGTCGCCATCCTCCCTACGATCGATGGATGTCTCTTCGACATCCGCGCCTTCTGTCAGGAAGGCTGGCAGATCGACGCCAGCACCTGCCTCGGCACTGCCATCGACAACCTCGACCGCATCCGCCACGGAGGCAGCGGCGGCCTCGTCGGGGGTCGCGTCGACCGGAAGCCGCAGCACTTCGGGGAGCCATCCGCTGCCTTCCAGCAGCCGGGCGGCCTCACGCGCCATGTCGGGTTTCTTGAGATGATCGATGAGCTGCGCGGACTGTTCGCCTTTCGCCTCGCGGACGGCCTGCAGGATATGCGCCTTCGTGACGCGGCCGAGATAGTTGTCGACCGTCGGCGTCCAGCCCGCCGCGACCATTCCGAATCCAAGCGAACGAGCAAGTTGCTTGGCATGGACGTATTCCTTGGCCCGCCGGTTCCATGCCTGGACGGTCGTGTTTACTGACAGCGAGACGCAATGGGCAAACAGCGCCATGCGGCTGGCCTCGTCGAGCGCGATCAGATAGTCCCAAACCTCGTCGGCGTTACCGGGAAGATCATAACCCCAGGATTCCTGCCGCTGTTCGATCTCCTGTGCCCAAACCGTATCGCCAAGGCCCTGGCTCTGGCTGAACGCGGTGTGTTGCAGCGTGATCTCCAGGCACGAGTCCGCCCCGTATCGGTAGAAGATTTTCAGGACGGCAACATGCAGGGCGGCGATGAAGGCCATCACCGGGTCGTTGGCCAGCGCATTGCGCAGTGCGACGGTGCGGGCGGCCGTCAGATCTTCGATGACGCGATCGGAGAGCGGACGCACCTTGCCATCGTCGTCTTCCGGTTCCTCGACGCCGGCAGGCCTGTCGTTGATCGAGATGCCGTCGGTTGCGGATTCCGCAATGGCGTCACCGCCGTGCTCATCACCATCGCCGCCATCCGGCTCGACGGCAGGTTCGTCTTCGGCTCGGACGAAACCGCGTTCGATCTTCAGTTCGCCATTGGCGGCGAGCGAGACGAAGGCGCCGCCGCGGGCAACCTCTTGCGGATCGAAGACGTAGGGTCGGTCATTCAGCGCATCCAGCTCGCCGCCGAGTTCCTCGAGCCGGGCTTCGGTTTCCTCGAAATAGTCCTCCGCCGCGGCATATTCCGCATCGAGCTTGTCGTATTCCGCCTTCAGCGCGTCATGACGCGCAAGCTCCTCCCCGGTGTACTCGAGCCGTTCACCGTAGAAGCGGCGGAGACCAGCGGTGTGGCCATAAGGAAAGTCAAAGGCGGCATCGACCCATTTCCAACCCTCTTCGGTCTTCAGTGCCTCGGCGTCGGCGGTCAGCTTTTCGAGCACGAGCTGCTCGAGCAGCGCCGGGTCCTGCAGCCATCCGCCATTGTCCTGCTCGAACAGGTCGCGCATCACGACACCGCCGGCAGCCTCATAGGCGTCGATGCCAACATAGACGACGCGTCGGTCGGATGCGCGGACCGCGGTTTCGGTCAGCATCCGGCGGATATAGTAGGCGTCCTGATTATGGGACCGGGAGATCGTGTCCCAAACCTGCTGCTGCCGGGCGTGATCATTGGTGATCGAAAATGCCATGACCTGGCCGAGCTTCATCTCGTCATTGGCATAGAATTCGAGCAGACGCGGCGAGACAGAGGCCAATCGCAGGCGCTGTTTCACCGTCGCCACCGAGATGTGGAAGCGGGCGGCGATCTCTTCCTCGTCGAGCCCCTGCTCGCGCAGTGCCATCATGCCGCGAAATTCATCCAGCGGATGGAGATCGAGTCTCTTGACGTTTTCGGCAAGCGAATCCTCGACTTCGAGGGTCTCGCCTTTGCTGACGATGCAGGGAATTCCGGCGGTCTTGGACAGCTTCTTCTGGCTAACCAACATCTCCAGCGCGCGATAGCGACGTCCACCCGCCGGAATACGATAGATGCCGGTCTCTTTGCCGTCGCCATCGACTTCGGCGCGGACATTAAGGCTGGTCAGCAGGCCGCGATGGGCAATATCTTCGGCAAGCTCCTCAATCGAGACGCCGGCCTTGGTCTTGCGCACGTTCTGCTGGCTGAGAACGAGCTTGTTGAAGGGGATGTCACGCCCGGCGTTGAGCGTGATTTTCTGGATGGCCTGTGCCATGTCGTTTCTCCGTGGCGGGCTGGCCGGAGTCTCTCTCCGACAACCGCAACCCGCCGCGAACGCCCCTTCCCCCCTCTCCCTCCTTTCCTGTTGGCAGCCTCCACCGTTTCCGGCTGGCGCCCACCTCGCCGCAGGCTACAGATGACCATCTGTTCAGATTGCCGGCATGATGGAAATGAGGTGCAAAGCACGTGTCATAGGCCGCCCAATAGCGGGGTAGGCTTTGCGGATATCGCCGCCTTCGCGGGCCCCCTGAATCAGGGAGCAGCCCCCAAAGCTTATCCAGAGCAAAAAGGACTTTGGGCTCGGACCTCAAAATCGTAAGGTTTCGAGCAAAGATTCCGTTATTCGGGAAGGGCGATGGGTAGTCAGGCGCAACAACCAGACCGAGAGCATCATTTTTACGTCTCGACCGCCAAGTTCCTTTTCCACCACCCCTGAACATGGCGTTGTGGCTGTTCGCGATCCCATACGGCTGCGGGATGCCGAACGGTATGGCTTGGGCCCCGTAATACTTTATGGGGCACCGTAAGGTTAACCTCTCGGCGATCGGTCTCTGCGATCTTGCAGCATGACCCAAGTCACTCGTGATCGCCCTTATCGCCTCCACCGGTTTCCAGCTGAAGTGATTGCCCACGCCGTGTGGCTGTATCTTCGTTTTCCGCTCAGTCTGCGGATGGTCGAGGATCTGCTGGCTGCGCGTGGGATCACGCTTGAACCAGACATGCAAGTCAGAGAGACGATCGTCCATTTCTTCGAGACGTTCTCTCGCGTCGGATCCGCCTCCCAGACCGTCAAGGCCTTTCGTCAGGAAGGTATTCTCTTTCCCTCACGCCTGCACGACAGCCAGACGGTATTCCGGCCGCTGACGACTTCGACAGCGATGCGTGTGCTGCACAATCCACGTTACGCCGGAGCCTATGCCTATGCCTATGCCTATGCCTATGGCCGCCGCCGCTATCGACGCACCATTGATGGCAAGAGGAATGTGCGTGAACAAGATAATGATGATTGGACGGCATGTATTCCAGATGCCCATCCCGGCTACATCAGTTGGGAGCAGCATCAGGAGAACCTGAGGATCCACGTCCGTGACGGAAGCGAATACGGTACAAGAGGCTTGACTGGCGATGGCGTAGAGGGCCTCCAGGAGCTTCTCGCGGACATACGGACGTGGGACGGCGGGATCCGCCAGTTTCTCGTTGACGAGCAATGCGATCCCAAAATGATCGAGCGCATTATGGCCGACGAGGTAAAGCGCAACCGCTAGCTAAACACCTACGCCTCGAGCAAAAAATGCGCTCGCCGGACGCTCACCGCGGAAGTCTTCCGCAAGAAACTGCTCGCGCAAATGCGACGTGTCGGTTAGCGTTACACGCGCAAGTCGCAACTCGGCATGAGCTCACACCTCTTGAACAGAACTCAAGGCACTTTGGAGTAGATATCGAGTTTGTCGCTAGAGACAAATCCATTACGTCGGTAGAATTCGGATGTTTTGCCCGCTCGTTGCGACACCAGCCATAGTTTGTGACATCCTGCCACCTTTGCTGCGTCGACGATTGTGCCAAGCAGTGCCGATCCAATACCTGCACCCTGCGCCTCCGGAAGCACTGCAACCTCCTCCAAATACAGCAACTGGCCTGAATAGTGTCGATGCCGGGTGCCGATTGTAATCCCAACGAGATCACCTGCTTGCCAAGCCGCCAGCGCAATTCGCCGCGGCGCCGCCAAAAGCTGCGAAACACGCTCAGTTGCAGCTTCGAATGACCAGTCCTCGTTCCAAGGAGGCGCGGCATATGCACGAGAAATGACGGTTGCTGCCTCTTCGAGGTCTTCCTCGCTCAACGGCTTGATCACAAAAGATATGCTTTCAGATCTCATCGATAACCTTCCCCAATATATCTCTTGCACACCAGCGGTGTGGGCGATTCGATCGGCTGACTTCCGCCGAAGCTGATCCCAATCCTAAAACCTAAGGCTGCTTTGCAGCAGCAAGCTCGCCCACTCTACCGTGTTCGGCAACCTTCTTGCAACCTACAGTGCGTCGATTAGGCCGAGGAAAACACCGATTCCCAGAAACTCGTCGTTTCGAACGTCCAGCTGAATTGCGGGGCAGAGCGTTGATCGGGTGACTTGAGGACGACCTCGATAAGCTGTGACGCATCATGCAGTTTCAGGTTGACGTTATTGGCGCGCAGGGCTGCCAGCACCGCAGAAGCTCGATCGCTGTCGGGAATTGAGGACCGCACCAAGTGTTTATAGGTCCTATCCTTGAAGAAGATCGCCTTCGCGACCGCCTGCAACTGATCGTGCTCGGCATCCGTGATATGTGAAAGGTGCAAACATCTCGAAATCGTCGCGCGGACGTTGACGAGGGGTTCGCTGAGAGGAAGGAAACCCATCTCGGCTGGTGCGTGGGATTGGGCAACGTCGGCGTCATCTTCCAATGCGCCGCTTACAAAGCCCGCGTAGATTTCACCAACCCCGACCATGCCAAAAGCCGCGCATTCCGCTGCTCTGAGAGCCCCCATGCTCGCAGCCCCGAAGATGTGGACGCCTTGGGCAAGCCCGAACAGGATCTCCTTGTGCCAAATGGCTGGCACGTACTCATAAACACCATCAATGAGTCCAATGACATTGGCGCCATCCTGTATGGCTTTATAAAAATCGCCCTGCTTTGCGGGCGGGCGTAGCTCGTAGTCAGGATTTGGCGCTAGATCCGCGCCGTGGAGTGTTGGTCCCGCGAAGATGACTTTCATCTTGATTTCAGAATCCTTTTCAGCGCACGCTTGCCGAACCTTCGCTTCCTTTTCCCATCTGGGCTTTCCAGTTCCGAGACAAGAACTTTGGCAACACTGAAATCTGGCTCGCGTGGGTTCAGGTCTACGACGATCGCTGATTTGATCCCCACAGCCTTGAGCCTATCGATTACACCCGTCAGCATGTCGGATAGCACCGCATAGGGGACCGTGGCAAAACCGGGCCCGTCGGTGGTCGGTTCGAAGAAGAGCGCCTCGCGGAGATGATCCGGAAGCGGTCGGGTGAAGGTGTCGGGGTGGATGTCATCTCGCGCGCCGCTGATGTAGGTCAGCCTTGATTGCGCCGCCTCGGTGACAGCCCTGATAGCTGCGCGGACGGGGCTGGGATGTGCCCCGGCACCATGCGTCACCTCAATGTAGCGAAGTTCGACCCCGGGCGGCCTGTCTGGTGCAATAAATGCTTCGAAACAAGGCACACCGACGTCGCTGGTCATATCGAACATTTGCAGTCTGAAGCCAGCTTCCCGCACCCGGTCTGCTAGGCTGCTGAGTATCGGATCGCGGAAGGATTCCACATCGACGCAGTTTTTTCTTCTCTCTCCGTCGGAAGAGAACTGCGAGACAACTGTTGCGTCGCGCTCAATCCGTTCCAGCAAGCCATGAAAGGTTGCTTCGAGGAGCGTGTTACCCGACGCCAGACCATCCGATGACTGCCAGAATCTATTTGGTTTTGTGTCGTCGAGCCGAACTACGTCATACGGCACCCAAACGTCGCGTTCGGCCACGATATCGTATCCGAGTGTCCAAGCGAGCGTCTCTTTCAGTTGCACCTCGCTTCGACCCACTAAAATCATGCCATGAAACGGATCAGCGAAAAGACCTCCGTTTTCAAGCTCATAGACGCTTGTTTGGCGAACCTCGATGTGTGGTTCTCCGGCAACAGCACGCTCAAGCGCTTCCATTGCTGCCGACACCTTCGCATCAATGTCTTCGATTCCTTTGCCCTGGTTGATGACGATCGAGCGCGCGTTGGGAGCGATGGCATTCCAGACCGGAATGCCAATTCTATCGAGATCTGTCAGTCGCGCCAGTCGGGTGATTCCATGCTTCGACAGCGATGGTGCGATACGCGCCATTGTCTCCTTCGGCGAGCAACTGCGATCAGAATAGGGAGACAATGGCGCATCAGAAATCATATTACACTACCAAGGTCCTGCCTGACGGAATGCCGAGCATACGACCAGCTACTGTTCGATCACGCAGAACGGGAACTACCGTCGGCCGAGATGTGCGATTTATAGAACCGCCCGCTGAAAGCTTCTTCCTTCGGCTGGAACGAAACAGCGAGATCGACTGCAGGACTACGATACATAAAGCCCCCGAACGCTTCTTCCCTCGCGTCGAACGCAACTGCAACATCAACCGACTCAACCGCGTTGTTGACCGGGTCAATGCCGCCAGACCGAGTGAAATAGTCTTCCCGCGTCCCATCCAAGGCTGTGACCGTGCCTGCGTCAAAATCGACAAGCCAGAGGCCAGTTTCGTCCTTTACGCCGAGCACCATCATTTTAGACATAGCTTTTTCCTTTGTTCAGAGTGTAATTTCGGGTCAGTCAGACCCAAACTACCTCACGCCAATTCGCGCATGAAATCTACCATAACGTTCGCGTCGCACAAGTATGAACGCGGTTGTTGAAATTCGTGCGTGATTGGAACACACTGCCGCCCGGACACGGTTGGCAGCACACCAAGCTGCGGGGCAACATCGGTCCGTGTCGCAAGGGAAAAAATGGCTTTCTTTCTGCAGACCTTTGGGGGTTTAAGGCTCCTCGACGAAGAAGGTAACGACGTAGCTTTTCCTGAAAAGGGATTGTTAATACTAGTATATTTTCTCACGATCGAAAAAGAATCGGCGTATCGACAGTCACTGGCCGCGTTCTTGTGGGGACACGAAGACAATGCCGTTTCGCTCACTAATTTACGTAAGACCGTTTCGAGAATAAGGAACCGCCAAGAAGAACTGGGAACGCAATTCCTTTCCTTTACGGAAACCACGATTTCCGTTGATCGAGCGTCACTGTCGTCCGATTTACTGTGGGTTGACAAGGACGAATTGGCAGAGCCCCTTTCCCGGCTGATGCGCCTCGTAGAGCTATTCCAACGGTCTTTTTTAGGGCGGATTAACTGCAACAGTCGCGATTTCGAGGACTGGCTTGCCGAGCGCAGAAAGCGTCATAAGGCCATTCTCACAGTTTCGCTAGAAAGGGCGGCACTTTTAGCCCGCACGCAAGCAGAATATGCAGTCGTAAAGGAAGCAGCTATCCTCCTCTTCCGGGCTGTACCCAACGATCCCGACACTTTGCAATTGCTCGTAAGAATCTTTCATGCCGAAGGAGAAGTCGAGCAGCTGCGGCAGTTTTTTGAGGAACGAAGCAAATCGATTTCGAGAGGGGTTGATGCCCTTCCCGCGGGCATCGACAAGGATTCAGCAAAGGTCGCGGCTAAGGTACGACCGCCGTCATCTGATCCCGCCTTCGCCGGACCTAACTCTTCATTTGAAGTCAAAGAAACACCGAGCGCAGCAATTCCCCGCCTCGTGCTGTTGCCTCCTAGCAATCAATCAAGCCGTCCTGACGCCGGCTTGGTCGCCGCATCGTTAATAGAAGACATTACAATCGGGTTTTGTGCCTTCAATAGCCTCCAGGTCATAGCCCCCTATTCGGCCGTTCGAATTGGTCAGGAGATGGAAGACCAGGTTGCGTTCTTCGACCATCATTCCGTCACCTATATTCTCGACACGCGGATCAGCAGCTTGGGCGACGAAGTGACGTTATTCGCCCAGCTAATCTTCCATCCTAATAGCGAGATAACCTGGGCGGAGAGGTTCAGTCTTGGGCACCTTGATCTTGTTCGCGACAGACGAGTGATCTCACGACGCATCGCACTTTCTGTTTCCGGCGAGATCGAGCGACATGAAGCGACACGCTCTTATCTTGAACTGAACCCGATCGCCTACCATCGATACCTTATAGGCAAGCGGCATTTGAATCGGCTGACGCTCCCGGACTTGCGGCGTGCGCGCAAGGAGATGAAAGCCGCGCTGCAAGCAAGCCCCGATTTCGCACCGGCGCTGAGCGCCATGGCGCGAACCTACTCGAAGGAGTGGCTGTTAACGGCACGAGGCGATATCGATCTTTTGAAGACGGCGGAGACTTTTTCCACGCGAGCCATCAACGCACGTCCCGATCTAGCTGATAGTTACCGCGAGTTTGGTGTCGCCAAATTGCTTCAGGGTGCATTCGATGAAAGCGCTGAAGCACTGGAACTGGCAGAGACCCTTGGCCCACACTACGCGGACGTCATCGCCGACCACGCGGATACGTTAGTCCATTGTTCGCGCCCGATGTTGGCCTTGCAGAAAATCGAGCGTGCGATCGAACTGAACCCTCTTGGCCCGGACTCCTATCTCTGGACCGCCGCAGGAGCCAACTACGCCATGAGCCAATTCGAGGCATCGCTGGATTATATCAGCCAGATGGCAGATCCCAGTTTGGCTGACCGGCTTTCGGCCGCCAACTGGGCGATGTTGGACCAGATGGACAAGGCGCGCTTTTATGTGCGGAGAGTTCGTGAGACCAATCCTGTCTTCGATGTCGACCAATGGCTGTCCGCGGTTCCGTCCAAGGAGCAATGGCACAAGGATCTCTACCGTACAGGCCTGAAGAGGGCAGGATTCTAAACCGCAATCTGCAACAGGGGAAATGAAGCAAATGGCTAGAGTTGTCGTGATCAGCATAGCAGGTGAAGAGGGTCTTTGGGTGGCCGATCTGGATGCCGGGAGCGTGGTGCCTCTCGATCCGCCCACAACAGGGGGACTCAAGACAGTGGCGGATCTTCGCGCGACTGGAACAATCGTGACGAAGGGCGTGGACGTCGCGGTGGTCGTGAAGTCCGCCGAGGCCGCCTCATCAGGCCACTATGATGGACTACCCATAGCCAACTGAAACGAAGCGCGGCCTGTTGTCGGTATTTGAAACCCGACAGCACCGATTCGCAGCCGTCCCGGACCACTTCGTCGACGACACTATACTCACCTGCTTGGCAGAGTGTTCGTTGAAAAATCTGTGGATTCTGGACGAGGAGGAGACAAGCGGCTTCGGCGTCGCCGAGGTCGCTTGCCGACACGACATTCTTCCGCAGCAGATTTGCTCTTGTCGAAAAGCTCGGCCGGACAAACCTGACAGGATCACGCGTATGCTGTTGCCGATGGCGCTGATTGGATGCCGATCGCTAAACGGGCGGAGCTGCTGGGCCGATAAGGTCGCATCTTAGCGCCCGGCGAAGCCGTTACGTGTCGAGAGCGGCTGGGCCGCTTCCTGAAGGTCGATACCAGTAAGAGGCGGCAGCATTGAAATCTCTGATCCCATCGGCCGAATGAATATGATCGAACGAGGCGCCAACGCGGGCCTATTTCATGGGGCCGAGACGCTCGTGCGGACGGCATTGCGATAAAAGTGGGCTCAATCGGCGTCATCACCCGCGTGCTATCCGGCGAAAATGCAATATTCCATTGCGAAAGCTGGATCGCGGAGACCAAATCAGCTATACGTTCCGTCATGGAAACCAGCTTTTCAGACTTGCCGGACGATCAAGAACTGCGAGCAATTATCGCTGCGCAGACAGAAGAGTTGGCGCGTCAAAGCCAGAAGCTGCGCTCTCGCGACACGCTGATTGAAAAGCTGAAAGCCGAGCTTGCCGTTCTGAAGCGGGCAAGCTCTGGACCCTGGTGGTGAGATCGATAAAACGTTCTGCAGAAGGCAGGATCGGCACTCGACGCAAACAACCAAGCAATCATTGAAAGGGATGGATCTTCGTTTCGCCAAAGGGGGCGATTCCTCGCTTCGCCCGACATCTTGCTCATATCGGCTCCAATCTCTCATGAGTTGAAGCCTCCGGCAAACCCGGTGCGGTTCACCCCTACTCTATGCCCTGCTGGGCAAGGGCACGGCTGACGTTATCCGCAAATGTGGGATCGCGCATCTCCGGCGCAAACGAGAGCCTTTGGAGGGCCGCTACATCCCTTGGCGCAGTAATTGCCTCCGACGGTAGCTTTGAGATCGTCAGAGCAATGTAGAGGTTTACCCGGTATCTCCTGACGTCGTCCGCGCCCGGAGGTATGATGGCGCCTGTCAAAGCGCTCACGACTGCGGCCTTGTCTTCTGTCGTTCCGTACAGCTTGGCAATATGCGCGGCAAAATCGCGTCGATCGGGGGTAAACATCAGGTCGCGAATGCGATCAACAGTAAGGGCGGCCGCGGTATCCGGAAAACTGATCGAAGACTGATTAGGACCCGCGACAGTTCCGAGCACCTTCTCGCAATATGCGAACCTCGATGGCGACAAGACTTCAAGGCGATCGCCTTTCCCGAGCGTCCTGTTCCCAAGCTCCAGCTGGATCTGACTTAGCAGAGCCAACGTACGTTCGTTATTGGGGCCTTCAGCGAGGCTCGGCTTCAACTTGGCAGTCAGCCCTTGGATCCATGACGCGGTATCATCGAAAGCATACTCAGAAACTTGCAACACAACCTGGAGAAGATTGTAGCGTCCATTCGCATCGATCTCAGCCGATTGCTGCACATATGCGATGATCCGGCACACGTTCGTATTATCAACAACGTTGCCCAGGATGTAGGTGGCGGGCAGTCTCGTCTCGGTGAAGCGTCCAGCCGCAAGCGGTATAATACGGATTCCCATTGATCAGAACCCATATGCCCAATCTCTGCGCCCGATGGACATGATGCGCCAAGGCTGGCCCTCGAGCTTGCGCCATGCGTCGCAGCAATGAGCGACGATGTCTTCGTAGGATTTGAAGACGCGGTTCGATAGCCAGTTCTCGCGCATGAAGAGCCAGAGGTTTTCGACCGGATTGAGTTCGGGCGATTTCGGCGGCAGCGGCAGGATCGTGATGTTTTCTGGTACGAGGAGAGTGTTGGACATATGCCAACCAGCCTGATCCATGATGAGGACGGCATGCGCATCGTCGGCGACATGACGGGCAATTTCGGCCAAATGCTGGGTCATGGCGTAGGTGTCGCACCAAGGCATGACCAGCGCTGCCGCTTTCCCAAGCTTCGGGCAGATGGCGCCGAAGATGTAGGCTGATCGGGTTCGCTGGTCGTGCGGTGCTGAGGGTCGCGTTCCACGCTTGGCCCAGCGCCTCGTGATCTTGTTCTTCTGGCCTATTCGGGCTTCATCTTGAAACCAAATTTCTATTCGTTTGCCTTTGGCGGCTCCGTCGGCAATTTCCGCCACTGCGGCGGGAAAGTTTTTTTAAATTCCTCAATCGCTTGAGGGTCCTGTGCGTGATGTTTCGGTCGTGCGGCAAGCTTGCGGTAGCCCATGGCACGCACCTCCCGGCTCAGCGTTTGTTCGCTCACCGAGATACGGAATTCCTCCCATAGCCACTGGGCCAGATCACACAGACGCCAACGCACGATGCCATCGAGATAGGGCCTCGGTCCGCGTTCGATGGCTTGCGCCAAGGCCGCCCGCTGGGGATCGTTCAAACGTGACTGTGGGCCGGGAGCCTTGCCATTGATCAGCCCTTCGGGGCCATGCGCATTGAAGCGCGTGACCCAATCACGCACGATCTGAAGAGTGACGCTGCCCAACCGCGCCGCATCCGAGCGCGAACCGCCGTCATAGATCGAGGCAAGCGCCAAGAGCCGCCGTGCCTGGTTGGCATCCTTCGTCTGCCGGGCCAGAAGCCGCAGCCCATCCCCATCAAAGTCTGACCGCAACGAAATCGCTGAACCCATCGCAAACCTCCGGTTTGCACCATCGATTCAGATTCATCACATTTTGGGAAGCCCGTGAGTCGAATTCAGTGAGGAGCCGTATAAGTGCTTCCACGGCCTCGTCATCGTTGGACCACTGGCGAAACCTTCGAATATCGTCGGTCGTTCTTATCCAAGAATCGAGACGATTGAGATAAGAAACTACAACTGGATCGGCTCGCGTCATCGAGGAAGCCCCGTCAACAAGCACTCCCTGTAGAGCGACAATCTGGCTGAGATCAGCGCGACAATCTGGATGAGATTCTGGTGTCGCGGTCGTCGGCGACGGTATCATCGTGATTGTCGCTGGCAAGGGCTTCGTTGGGTTCTGATTGTCGCGCAGCGTCAATCTCGGCGGCATTTCTGATTGTCGCGAAGGAAGCCGGCCTGCCGCGTTGGCGTTTGGCTTCCATCGCGGATCGACGCCGGTAGCTTTCGACATTCATCTCAAAGATGGTCGCGTGGTGGACGAGACGATCGACGGCGGCGAGTGTCATGGCGGGATCGGGGAAGACCCTGTTCCATTCGCCGAAGGGCTGGTTGGCGGTGATCATGATCGATCGCCGCTCGTAGCGCGCGGAGATGAGCTCGAAGAGCACGCTCGTTTCCGCCTGGTCCTTGGTCACATAGGCGAGATCGTCGAGGATGAGCAGATCGAACTTGTCGAGCTTGGCGATGGCGGATTCGAGCTGAAGTTCACGACGGGCCACCTGCAGCTTCTGAACGAGCTCGGTCGTACGCATGAACAGCACCCGCCAACCATTCTCGATGAGCGCGAGGCCGATTGCGGCGGCGAGATGGCTCTTGCCGCCACCGGGCGGGCCGAACAACAGGATGTTCGCTCCCTTGGCGAGCCAGCTATCGCCGGCGGCGATCGCCATGACCTGTGCCTTGGAGACCATCGGCACGGCGTCGAAGTCAAAGCTGTCGAGCGTCTTTCCCGGTGGCAATCGCGCCTCGGCGAGATGGCGTTCAATGCGGCGGCGATCGCGTTCGGCGAGTTCGTGCTCGGCGATCACCGACAGGAACCGGGCCGCTGGCCACCCTTCCTTGTCGGCCCGTTCGGCAAAGTCAGGCCAAAGGACCTTGATGGCCGGCAGGCGGAGTTCATTGAGCAGCGTGCTGAGCGTGGCGGCGTCGATGGCAGGGGCGCTTCTCATGCGGCGTCCTCCAGATGATGCGCGTCGATCAGGGCCTCATAGCCCTGAAGGGAGGCGAGGCGAACGTTGACGGTGGGCAACTGTGCCGGATCGGGCGCGAAGAAAGTCCTCAGCGCGATGATGTCCGGCAGTTCGCCCGCATCGAGTGTTTTGGCGAGCCGCTCTGCCAGTTCCCGCTCGCAGCCCCGATCGTGGGCCAAGGCCAGGAGCTCGACGGTGATCTTGCAGGCCTGCTTGTCGGAAAGCCGGTCGAGCAGGGTCTCGAAGGCCCTTCGGTATTCCTGCCGCGGAAACAGCTTGTCGCGATAGACAAGCTGAAGCAGCGCCATCGGCTTTTTGCGCAGCGAATGGATGACATGGCGATAATCGACCACCTGGTCGTGCTTGCCGCTGGCATGTGCACGCCCTCTTTGGAGCGTCATCAGATGCGTGCCGCCGATAAAGAGGTCAAGGCGCTCGTCGTAAAGGCGCACGCGCAGCCGGTGGCCGATGAGCCGTGACGGCACGGTGTAAAAGACCTTGCGCAAGGTGAAGCCGCCACTGCGCGAGACCCGCACGACAACCTCCTCAAAATCGCTGGTGCGCGTTCCCGGCAACGACTGCAGCGTCGCCCGCTCGGCGTCGATGCGCTTGCCATGGCGGGCATTACGACGGCTGACGATCTCATCGATGAAGCCGCGATAGGCAGCGAGATCGTCGAAGTCACGGGTGCCGCGCAGCAACAGGGCATCGCGGATCGCATTCTTGAGGTGGCCATGCGGGCTCTCAATCGCACCGTTCTCGTGGGCAATGCCCTTGTTGTTGCGGGTCGGCGTCATCCGGTAGTGCGCGCAAAGCTCTGCGTAGCGCCGCGTCTGGTCGTCCTTGGCATCGGCATCGAGATTGCGGAAGGCCGCCGACAGGCTGTCGCTGCGATGGTAAAGCGGCGCGCCGCCGAGGAACCAGAGAGCGTTCTGTAGCCCTTCGGCCAGCGCCACGAAGCTTTCTCCACCGAGGACGACGTGGGCGTGTTCGAAGCCGGAATAGGCGAGCCGGAAGTGATAAAGCAGGTGATCGAGCGGCTGGCCTGCGATCGTGATCCCCAGCTCGTTCATGTTGGTGAAGTCGGAAAGCCCCAGTCGGCCGGGCTCATGAACCTGGCGAAAGATGACTTCCTGCTCGTCGCCATTGATGGCCCGCCAGGCACGGATCCGCCGTTCCATTGTCCGGCGAACGCCTTCGCTGAGGTCGGGATGGCGGCGCAACATCTCCTCGAAGACGGCGACCGGGCGGATGCCAGGTGCCGCCTTCAGCAGCGGCACGACCTCGGCATCGAAGATGTCGGCGAGTGGATCGGGACGCCGACGGCCGCGCGGCTTCTTCACTTGCGATGGCAGTTGCGCATTCTTCTCGATGCGATAGGCCGTTGCTCTGCTGAGCGACGCCTTCGCGGCGGCGACCTCAACCCTGTGCTCTTGTCGTAACTTCATGAAAAGCCTCATCTGATGATCGGTTATGTGACGACCTGGCACAAAGGTAGTTCCCCGTTCTTCGAAGAACCCAACGTACCGGTCGAACCGCAATCACCAGATGAATCGGCGCGGCAGCAGCGGTAGAACTCCGTTCGGGCTACGCCCTCTCTGCGTTCCACCGCTGCTGCCGAGTCTCATCTTGATTGACGCTTCGTCTCATCTTGGTTGTCGCGCTGCAACTCCCTGAAAATTCCGCAACCAATCCTCAAGAGTTGCTTCCGTCACCCCTTCGTGGCGGATCTGCTGGGCTGTGGAACTAGCAATCGCAGTCAACCATACTAGAGCAAGAACAAGCCATCTCATCTTGGTGATCTCAAATTCGGGAAACAGGATTTGACGGCGGCCGATCAGCAAGCGTCCCACCTTGGACTATCAGCTTGGGAGCAGACCTCGTCACAGGCGCGCGCAGTACTACCCAGCGGATGCGGTCTGGACTCCGTGCATCGCGATTGAGCTTGTAGATCCCGGTCTCACACGACTCTGGTTCTGACTTGGAATCCTCAGCTTTTCCGGTCAGGCAACTCTCCTTACTGTTCAAACTAAAGTAGGATGAGTCGGCAAAATAGGAGAGACTGGCGTCTTCAGCGGCGGCAACCAGGCGGACGTCGCCGCCGTCAGTGAGATCTCTATCAAAAATAATGAACTCCAAACAGCGGTTTCATCGGTGTCGTGATGCAAATGAGGGCCGCAGGAAAAGGCCGCCGATCAGGCTGAGGGACCTCGTCGCCGACATCGATCGGATGACCGGTTTCAGCTCTCTGTTCGAGCATCTTCAGACAGGACGGACACCGAGCGACATGCGAGTGTTCTATGCAGCCCTTATCGCTGAAGCCACCAATCTCGGCTTCTCAAAGATGGCGCTCGCCTGCCCCGGCATCACGCGACGTCAATTACAACAGATGGCGATCTGGCATTTCCGGGAAGAGACGTTCACCCTGGCGCTCGCCCGGCTGGTCGAGGCCCAGCACGCCGCCCCGTTCGCGTCCGTGTTCGGTTCGCATACCGTTTCTTCGTCCGATGGTCAGCATATCAATCTCGGCGACGGCGGCGAAGTCGCTGGCAGCGTCAATGGCCGCTACGGCACCAACCCGGTCATCAAGCTCTACACCGCGATCTCCGGCCGTTACGCCCCTTTCCATACAAAGATCATCGCCGCCACGGCAAGTGAGGCGGTTCATGTCCTCGATGCGCTCCTCGAAACCGACGCCGGTCTTGAAATTGTTCGTCATCACGTCGATGGCGGCGGTGTCAGCGATTTTGTCTGCGCATTTTGCCATGCGCTCGTGCCCCGTATTCCCGATCTCGATGGGCGATGCCTCTATGGCTTTGGTGCCGCCAAACAATACGGCATTCTGCAGAATGTCATGGGTAATCGCATCGACGCCGGTCTTATCCGTGCGCATTGGGACGATATTTTGCGTCTGATGACGTCGTTGCGCACGCGCACCGTCAGCGCCTCGCTCATGCTGAAGCGACTGTCGGCGACGACAAGGCAGAGCGGTCTTGCCCAGGCGCTCCGGCAGATCGGCCGGATCGAGCGGACACTGTTCACCCTCGACTGGATCAATGACGAGGAATTGCGGAAGAGCACCACGGCGGAGCTGAACAAAGGGGAAAGCCGCAACGGCCTCGTGCGCGCCGTCAATCTCCATCGCCTCGGCCGCTTCCGCGATCGCAGCCAGGAAAACTTGTCGATTCGAGCATCCGCCCTCAACCTGGTCGTCACTGCAATCATTCACTGGAACACGATCTATACAGGGCGTGTCGTCGATGCCCTGCGCAACGCAGGACAAGCAGTGCCCGAACATCTGCTCACCAGCCTGTCACCTCTCACCTGGGAACACGCAAATCTCACCGGTGATTACCTCTGGGAGGACAAGCCCAATCTCGACGACGCCAGCTTCCGACCCCTCCCGTTCACTATTTGATCCGCCTACCGTATATCTGCGCCCCTCACATGGGCACATCCGTGTCAAGTCGATTAGATCATATCGACATCCTCAAAGGCTTCGGCTCCAGGTTCCCGGCCCATCTACGAGACGCGGCTCGTTCTTGCCGAGCCTCATCCACCTCACATTCGGTCGGCATCGATTTCAGCCGCACCAATATCCCGCTTGCGGCGGGCAGGGCTCGGGTCGACGAGACCATTCTTTAATTCGGCATGTCGCCAAGGGGCACATCGGTCGTCGGCCCGGAACCGCCAGGGTTCATGAGTCCCTGGAGGTATCGGAAAGGGTGAAGAATAGAAGAGCTATGCCGCCTTCATGACGGCGCCGTCGATAATGACCCCGGAGGTGACATACTTCCAGAGCGCCACCAGCAGCTTGCGTGCCAGCGCGACAATAGCCGTCTTCTTCATCCTCCCGCCGTTGCGTTCGACGCGAGCCCTATACCATTGCGCCAATGTCGATCCCGGCTGATGCCGCAGCCACAGCCAGGCAAGTTGGATCAGTGTTGTGCGCAATCTCGGATTGCCCGCCTTGGACACGCCCTGCTCCCGGTCGATCGACCCGCTCTTCCAGGGGGTCGGAGCCAACCCCGCATAGGCGGCGACCTGACGACGATTGTCAAAAGGCCGGAACAGGCCTTCCGACCACAGGATGTTGACGAACTCGGCGCCAAGCCCTTTGATTCCGAGCAACATCGCGACTGGCAACGGCCTTGTGTTGTCGGCGCGATGCTCTGCGAGAAGGGCATCACGCTCATCCTCGACCACATCGATCTGGCCAGTGACCAGTTCCAGCCATCCAACTCCCGGACGATCTGGGCCTTCATGTGCTTTGGCAATGGAAGCCCGTCACCCGTTCTCAGCTCTTCGAGATGCTCGCGCCGATCCTTGCCCAGCGGCTCGTAGCCGGTTATGCCCTGCGAACAAAGCAGGCCCTTGATGCGGTTCACATGACCAATCCGTTCGGCCAGAAGCGCCTTGCGTTCCCGGCTAATTCGACGCCGGTCCTCTTCCTCGTGCGTGATTGTACGCACCATCGAGCAAACGCGGGGCTCTCCCCTTTTGAAAGCCAGCAAGGCCCGCAACAACGCCTCGCCATCGACACGATCGGTCTTCACCCGCCGATGACGGCGTGGCGTTGCGATCGACGCCGCGTCAACGACGTAGCTCTCGATGCCCTCCTTCACAAGCGAGCGATGGATCCAGAAGCCGTCGAGGCCGGCTTCCTGAATCGTGATGATTGGCCAGGTCAGCCCGGTCTTGGTTCGACTTCCTGCCCGCAGCTTCGAAAACAAGGCGAACAGGCCGGCAAGATCGCCGGCTGCCACGGAGTGCTTCGACATCTTCTCGCCGTTACCCGGGGACAGGGAGGTGACGAGCCAGGTAGAGCGCGAGAGCTCCATCGAGACAAAGATGGCTGCAAGATTGGTTTGGATGGCACTCGGCGCTCTTTCGGTCGTGAACATCTGATCCTCAGAATAAGTGGTTAGCGATACGGCCACTCATTTTGCGAAAACGCCGGCCGTCATCCAGCCCATGGGATCTTTAATGATGTTCAGGGGCCACAATGGCGGCAGGCTGCAACAGGCCTCCCCGCGGCCCATGGCGCGTCGAGCCACGAATGCAAACGGCAATGGCAGGTGCCGCTCCGCTCAGCGCATCCCGTCGTTCAGAAATTCACCGGGATATTGTGCTGGGCGCACATGATCCGGGCCTTCATCGAGGACATGAAGGGATCATCACTGAGAAACCGCAGACGTGAGGCGCCGCGGCTTTCGCGCACCAGTAACGACGAGTTGCCGTCGGCGAAGGCTTCCTTCGGGATGCGGTAAAGGTCGCCCGAGGCCTCGTCCACATAGCAGCCGGGCCGGACAAGGTCCGCCCAGTCGATTTCGGGAAGGGTATTGCGGTGCTGGGCTTCGATCGATCGATTAACAGCTCTTGCCATGGCTTCCTCCCAATTTTGGCTTAGGCCTTGCGGACAAACTCCTTGTAGTCGGGATGTTGGGGCAGTCGGGATGTTGGGCGTTCTAGCGGATGAGGTATTCGCACCCAATATCGGGATATAGGTAAGGGGCCGACGCCCTTTCCGTCCGCAACGCGGCGTCCACAACGCCTGAGATTTCTACGCCACAGCGCCGTGCGTCCTATCAGACGCACAAAAAACGCCGTGGCATTTTGAACTCCTGCATGGTCCCCTGAATCGGTTGCGATTTAAGGAACCATGCACTAGGCGCCGGCATGGCCCGCCGGCGCCCACCTGAGTTCAAGCCATCAGAAGTTCGGTTCGATATTGTGTTGTGCGCACAGCAGCCGCGCCTTGAGCGTGGCCATAAAGGGATCCGTGCTCAACTGACGCAGACGCGATGCCCCGCGGCTTTCCCTCACCACCATCGGCGAGGCACCGGCGACGAGCGCCTCCGCCGGGATGCGGTACAGGTCGCCCGATGACTCGTCGACGTAGCATCCAGGTTCCTTGATATCCACCCAATCGATCTGGGGAAGGGTTTGGCGATGCTGAGCCTCAATGGATTGATTTACTTGTGCCATTTCACATCTCCCATTTTTGATGATCTTGATGTGCAGGTCACGCCCGGTGACAGCCAAACCCTCTGGGCCACGGCGACAGCTCCCGCCGCCGGCATCCCCCTTCTTACGTTCATAGGGCATGCCGAACGTTTCGCTGATGATCGTATGTGAGTGATCAGGAGCTTAACCGATAGGCCCCCGAGTATACCTCCACGCTGCAAAATTCCGCCCTCATTGGTACCAAAATGTGGCCGCGGCGGCAAAATGCGGCGCGATTTTCGAATAGAGCAGCGGTGTTTCGCGGCCGCCTCGGCAATTGTCGCGACCACGCGTTGCGCAAATTTTAGGCAAAGTGATTTTCCTGCAGCATAACCCTACTGAAAATCGTTGAAAATTCAGTGCTCGCTCTGTCTGGGCCAAGCTGGCGTGGAAATTGCTTGATCTTGTGTGGCTTAGATGTCACCCGCGGGCGGCCGGGCCGTTATAGCATTCTTGTCGACTGATGGTCATTCGAGCGGAAGGGTAAGGCAACATGGCGGAGTACATAGTCGGCCGGGAAACGATAGCGCGTGTTACGGTAGAAACCTGGCTAGGGCAATATTGGCACGCGAGCAGGACGTTGCGCGGCGAAGACACAGGGCTCACCCGGGCGCAGGCAGGTGACTTCCTGCGCGACCAGGCGCTGGGCAACCCGAGCCATGCAATCCGCCGCAGATGCTGGCTTGCCATGGAAGAACACGGCATCAGCGGCATGGACGCAGGCGGCGACGTCGCTTTGGACGACAACCGGAGCAAATAGCTGCCCTGACGCGCGTCGCGATCGCGGTCTGGCGCGATTTGTCATGATCGCGGCGACAGTACGCTCGCATACATGCCGGTGGTGCGGAATTCCGTCGGGCTTAGGCCGAAGAAGCGGCGGAAGACCTTGGCGAAATAGTTGGGATCCTCAAAGCCGGAGAGGATCGCTACCTCCTTGACCGGCAGGCTCGCGGTCTTGGTCAAGAGCTTGACGGCTCGCTGCAGCCGCTTCTACAGCACGAATTCCGCCGGCGGCATGCCTTCGCTCGCCGTTGACAGAAGGGCTGTCCTGCTCCGAGATCGCCCGTCGTACCGGATACGGTCGGCGTAGCATCGCCAAATGGCTGACTTTCGACACGCCACCTGACCGATGCAGGGCCGCGTTGAAGCCAACCTCACCTCTGTATTTCGAGGCGTTCCTCACCCAGTGCTGGAAAGATGGCAATCGCTGCGGTCGGCATCTGTTCCACGATATCAAGGGGCGCGGCTACACGGGCAGCTTCTCAAATCTCGAGCGGCTTCTCGGAAGCTGGCGCCACGCCGAGCGATCGGGCACGGATAGTGCGTCGACGGCTCCGATCACAGGCCATCACCCAGCCCGCGATGTTGTCCCGATACGCGATCCGGCAACTGGCCACGTGATCTCGCCTGTGGTCGCTGTGGCTCTCTGCATAAAGCCGCGAGGCATGTTGACGATCAATCAGGCGAGGAAAGTCGATGCTCTGAAGCAAGGATCGCATGAATTTGTAGTGATGCGCAGTCTCGGGATGCGCTTCCGCGGTATTTTTCGGAGCCGTGACTTGAGCAAGCTCGACATCTGGATCGATGATGCCGTCGACTCCGGGCTCGTCTCCATCGTGCGTTTCGCGCGGGTCCTACGCCGTGACATTGATGCCGTTCGCAATGCGATTGAATTGCCGTGGAGTAACGGCCAGGCGGAAGGGCAAATCAATCGTCTCAAGGCCCTGAAGCGCGCGATGTACGGCAGAGTGCGCAAGCTCCTTCGGGCACGCATGCTGCCACTCCACCAGCCTCACCACGCAAATTGAGGAAGACCCCGTTTAACTGCCAAACGACAGCACCATCGGTTGATTCACATTGATCCCGCACCTTCACGCTGTTTCACGGCAAACTCCTCTTCCGGAGAATAGACGAGTGTCTTCCGGCCATAGGCGGCAAAGTAGAAAATCGCCAGTGCATACCAGATCGCTACGCCGATGATCCCTTTCTGATAGAGCGGGTCGGTGAGCTGGAAGAAGATCGTGATGAGCGCAATGACCACCGCAAGCGCCGCCCCCGGCACGCCAAACGGACTGCGGTAGGGCCGCTCAATATTTGGAAAGACGCGTCGCAGCTGGATGAAAGTCAGGCCCTGTAGCAGGTAGGAGAACATCGCGCCAAACACGGCCATATTCAGAAGCACACCCCCGATGAACGAGCCGCCCTGTTCGCCCCCTTGGGTGAACCAGACCACCAGCATCACCAGGAAGCCCACCAGCGCACCGGCAAGCAATGCCGTGTTGGGTGTTTTGTGCTTACCATGGGTTAGCGGTCGCCTAAAACTGCGGTTATACCAACGTGCACGGATCATGACCGATGCGCCCAATCGCGCATTCCGATGGACATGATCTTCCACGGCTGATCGACGAGCCTGTTCCAAGCGCGGCAGCATTGATCGACGATGTCGTCGTAGTC
Organism: Ensifer sp. LC384; assembly: GCF_001695865.1. Taxonomy (NCBI): domain Bacteria; kingdom Pseudomonadati; phylum Pseudomonadota; class Alphaproteobacteria; order Hyphomicrobiales; family Rhizobiaceae; genus Ensifer; species Ensifer sp. LC384. The sequence goes on along the minus strand of NZ_MBST01000021.1, from coordinate 1,030 downwards.
CTTGAAGACGCGGTTCGACAACCAGTTGTCCCTCATGAACTGCCAGAGGTTCTCGACCGGGTTCAATTCCGGCGACCGCGGCGGCAGGAACATCAAGGTGATGTTGTCGGGTACCTTCAGCTTCGGCGTGACGTGCCATCCGGCTTGGTCGAGAATGAGCACGGCATGTGCTCCGGGATCGACGGCGTTGCTGATTTCGGCAAGGTGTTCCTGCATCGCCTCGGTGTCGCAATAGGGAAGGACGAGGCCAGCCCCCTTGCCCTTTTTCGGGCAGATCGCGCCGAAGATATAAGCCCACATGGTGCGCTGGTCGTGCGGGGCCGACGGTCGGGTTCCCCGACGTGCCCAGCGGCGCGTGATCTTGTTCTTGTGCCCTATTCTGGCTTCGTCGGCCCACCAGATTTCGATGTCCGTGTCGGGCGGGCATTTCGCCCTGATCTCTGCCAGCGCGGCGGGGAAGTCTTTTTAAAAACCTCCCCCTCCAATTCGTTCTGGGCGTAATGGCGCGGACGAGCGGAAAGCTTGGCAAAGCCGAGTGTCTTGAGTTCTCGCCCGACCGTCGTCTCGTCGACAGAGACCCGAAACTCCTGGAACAGCCACTGCACGAGGTCCTTACGGCGCCAGCGGACCACGCCGTGAACGGCGGGGATCGGACCGCTTTCGACGATCTTCGCCAGCGCTTGGCGCTGCGTGTCGTTTAGCTTGGCCCGGCCGCCTGGTGCTTTTCCGTTGATCAACCCGGCGGCGCCGCGTTCGTTGAAGCGCACGACCCAGTCGCGGACGATCTGCACCGTCACCCCGCCGATCTCGGATGCGTATTGCCGGGAGCAGCCATCATAAATCGAGGCCAGCGCCAACAGCCGCCGGACCTGGGCGGCATCCTTTGCTTTCTTCGCCAGCCTCCTGAGTGCCGTTCCGTCGTAATCTGCCCGCAACGATATCGCCTTCGTCATGCCAAACCTCCGTTTGGCACAATGAGTCAGAATTTCTCTGATTTGGGAATCCCATCACGAGTCGGCGTCATTGCTCG
>NZ_MBST01000020.1:0-130882 GCF_001695865.1 Ensifer sp. LC384 | reverse complement strand
GGTGCTGCGCAGCCGAAATGGCTTCGCACCGCAACCCGCCGCTACCGCCGCAAATACCGCAACCAAAAACCGCTGGAGCGAACTCAAAACCGGATAAAACTTGGGGGCAAGGTCACCAGTGCTGGAGAAGATGTTCAAGGCAGCGTACTGCAACAGCATGATCGTCTTGCCATCCCGGATTGCACCTGAGCCGATCATCGCAAGCGCCTCGTCAATGCCAACTTCCAATACGGCAATGTCCTCGCCCTCGGCCTCGTTGCCACCACCCGCCGAAGTCTGGTCGCCCGGCTGGTACTCGCCAACGAAGAAGTGCAGCCGCTCCGTTACAGAGCCGGGGCTCATGAACGCGTCGAATACCTGACGTACATCGCGCACGCGGAAGCCCGTCTCCTCTTCCGTTTCTGCGCGGATGCGGGCTTCGGGTTCGGCATTGTCGAGGAGTCCGGCCGGTGCTTCGACAAGGAGGTCGTCATGACCGTTGACGAAGGCGGGATAGCGGAACTGGCGGGTGAGAATCACGGTGCGGCGCCTTGGATCGTAAAGAAGGATCGTCGCACCGTTGCCCCGGTCGTAGGTCTCGCGCGACTGCCGCTGCCAGTTTCCATCGCCACGCTGGAAAGCGAAGTTCGTTTTCTTCAGGACATACCAATCGTCCGAGAGGACGGTGACATCCTCCACACGAACGCGGTGTGCAATGCTCATGATAGCCTCCTTCATATCTGCAAGGTCGATAGTGGTCATTGCGCCTCTACAGCGGGTCACGATTCGTGCATAATCATGCAACTTCGAATGATTTCGTGCAACAGGTTTGTAACATGCTCACATCAGAGCGCAAGGCGCTGATCCTGAAGGTGTTACGCCAGGACAGCCGCTTGGTGGCGAAGAGTTTCAGTCAGGAGCTTGGGGTGTCCGAAGACACGATCCGACGCGACCTGCGGGAGCTTGCCGGTGAAGGGTTGCTTCAAAGAGTGCATGGTGGAGCTTTACCTGTCTCGCCTGCGGCTGCGGACTTTGATCAACGAGAGAAGCTGGCACCCTCAGCCAAGATCAGGCTTGGGCGCGCGGGCGCGCAGATGGTCCGACCGGGCCAGATCGTATTTCTCGATGGCGGCACGACCAACGTACAGCTGGCACGCCATCTCCCTCTCGATCTCAAGGCAACAATCATCACCCACAGCCCGAACATTGCGGTCGAGCTTGCGCGCCATCCGTCAGTGGAGGTCGAACTCGTCGGGGGACGGCTTTTCAAGCATTCCATCGTGACGGTCGGAGCGGCAAGCGCCGAGGCGATTTCTCGCATTCGCGCCGACACCTATTTCATGGGTGCGACCGGCCTGCATCTGGATGCGTCAGCTCAGATCGATCGGCATCAGCCTTGTGGAAGCTTGAGACGATCTCCCAGCAGACACCCGGACTGGCAGCTTTCAGGGCCAGCTCAACACGCTGGCGCAGACGTCGACCTCGTGACCACATGCGTCGCATGGAAATTCCCCTTGCCCCGTCTGTGAGAGTGGTCGGCTGGCGGCATCCGTTAAGTAAGATCGTTGGGCGGAGAACCCCAAAAGCAGCGTAGTCTTCAGAGAGTGACCTTTTGTTCCCGGTCAGACAACCCCAAGGGCGCGCTGAGTATTTGAGCGAGCAAGGATCGAGAGCTACTGCTAAATGCGGCGAATGGGGGCTGGATACTGCCCGACCAGATCGTCGACCGTTAGCAACGTGATTCCTTCCACGATCGATTGAGCGACCAAGATCCGGTCGAAGGGATCCTTGTGGATGGGTGGCAGCCCATCCACCGCTACTGCGTGTTCGCTGGTAATGGGAAGCTCGTGGTAGCCGTTATCGATCAGGCCTCGGCGCAACAGGCGAGGATCGACGGTAAAGTCCGCGCGGCCAAGCCCGCGCTTGATGGCCACTTCCCAAAGGCTCGCCGCGCTAAACAGCAAATCATTGTCGGCATTCTCGATTTCAGCCAGAGCGGCGGTCGGCAGTTTTTCAGGCTCCCCGGCAGCCCAAAGCAGGAGATGTGTATCCAGCAGGAGTTTCATGCTTCGCCGCCAAACAGTTTCTCGATATCATCGCCAGCCATCCGATCGAAGTCTTCCGGTACGGAAAACTGCCCCGCCATGAATCCGACACGACGGGTTTCGTCGGCTGCGGGAGCCTCGACCGCGACGACCTTCACCATGGGCTTGCCCGATTTGGCGATGATAAAGGACTCGCCTTTGGCTGCTTTTTCGATGAGGCGCGACAAATGCGTCTTAGCCTCGTGAATATTGAAAGTGCGCAAGACCGACCTCAGACTTAGTCTCTTGAACTTAGTTCATTTGCTGTTTGATATCAAGCCTGGCCGTCGCCCTGCCGCATGTCTGCTGGCTGATCGCCTATCCGCTTGCAGGCTGGGCCGGAGCGACCGCCGGATTTCCCATTGCTGCAGCCGCCATGCTCGCGGCGACACGGCCTTGGCCCGCTCATGATCCGGAAGAGATTGAACACATCTATGATGACCTCGCGGAGGACCACCCTCACATCGCCGGAGCCGCGCGCATCGACAACGGGCACAAACACGCCCACGTCTTCGTGATCGACAGCCACCATCCCGAATGGCCGGCGGAGCGGTAGGCAAACGCGCTGCTATCTGGGGACGGCATCGCTCCCGGAAAGGGACAGGATCGCCGCGTCGGCGATTTCCGCAAAGCGGGCACTCGGCCCCTGCACCCCGCTGCTTTGCTGGGCGACACGCGCGCCCTCGATCAACAGCAGCAACGTGTCGCAGAGCAGTTCTGCATTGGCGACACCAGCCTTGCGGCAAACCTCCACGACGCGATCGCGTTGCGCATCCTTGAACTTCCGGATCACCGACCTGCCGGGATGGTCCTCGTCCGTCAGCTGGACGGCGGCGCTCATCATTTCGCAGTGGCAATCGTCGTCGCCGAGGTGTTCGGCGATCAGCCGGACCCAGGCCCTGAGCTGCGCCAGCCCGTCGCCGGGGTGGGCGTCCTCGAGCGCCCGCCAGAAGCCGTCCATCTCCATTCCCGCGCGCTGAAGACATTCGACGATGAGTTCGTCCTTCGAATTGAAGTGACGATAGAGCGTCATCTTGTTGCTGCTGGCGGCATCGGCGATGGCGTCGACACCGATCCCGCGAATGCCGTGCCTGCGGAACAACTCGCGCGCCGCCTCGACGATGCGATCGCGCGGCGAAAGACGTGGTTGCTTGCAGGAATCCGTGGTCATCGCATTCGGCCCGACGTCGTCGGCATGGAAAAACTGGCCCCTTGACGACCCGCTGGCGACCGATAACATGCGCAGATGTTACCGACCAGTAACATTTTCGCCAGCGGCGCATCGAGGAGTGCCGTTTGTCGCGAGGGCTTCCGGGACACGGCGGTAACTGCAGAAAAATTTCTAGCGTAATGTCGGTGGGCGCGGTCGTCGGGCGTCTTTTAGCCAGAGTGCACACCGCACAGACTTATAAGTTTCGATCACGTTCAGGATTTGGGTCGCTCCGGCCCATCGTGATCTCGTGCTGGAGCCTTACAATGCGCATGCTGGATGGGCCGAAGGCGACGAACCGCGCCGCTGACCGAATGGTCGGCGTGGCAGACATCTGCCTACCCGCTTTCGGGATCTCCCGACATGCCGCCAGCATCCCTGCCGCAAACATTCTGCCCTTCGAACGCTCCAGTCGCGGGGCACCTTACCAAAACGACGCACCGTGGACCCTTCCCGGCGGCGCCTTGCAAGGATCGATCCCGCCATGATCGACTTCTTCATTCACCGGCCGATCTTCGCGTCGGCAATCGCGATCATCATGACCCTCGCCGGCGGCATCTGCTATTTCCTGCTGCCTATCTCGCAGTTTCCCGATGTGACGCCGCCACAGATCGTCGTCGCCGCCAACTATCCGGGTGCCAGCGCCCAGGTCGTCGCCGATACGGTGACGACGCCGCTCGAACAGCAGATCAACGGCGTGCCGGGCATGCTCTATATGACCTCGACGAGTTCGAATGACGGCTCTTCGCGCATCATCATTTCCTTCGAAGTGGGCTATCCGATCGACGCCGCCGCACTCGACGTCCAGAACCGCGTTTCGCAGGCAGCATCCTCGCTTCCCGCGCTCGTCAACCAGACCGGTGTGACCATTGCCAAGCAGATCCCGAATTTCACCGTGCTGGTGAGCCTGGATTCGCCCGACAACTCGGTCGATTTCGCCTCCGTCAGCAACTACGCCTACCTGCAGATCCTCGATCCATTGAAGCGCCTGCCTGGGGTCGGCGACGTCCAGCTCTTCGGCGAGCGTCGCTATTCGATGCGCGTCTGGCTCGATCCCGACCGTATGGCCAATCTCGGCATCACCGCCGTCGACGTGCAGAACGTTATTGCCGAGCAGAACATCCAGGTCGCAGGCGGCAAGATCGGGCAATCGCCGGCACCCGCCGGGACACCCTTCGAGATGCAGATCAACGCGCTCGGCCGGTTGAGCGATCCGGCGCAGTTCGGCGATATCGTGCTTCGGGCCGACCAGACGACCGGGGCGACGACGCGGCTGCGCGATGTGGCGCGCATCGAACTCGGGGCACTGCTCTATTCGTCGTCGGTCACCTTCAACGGCAAGGAAAGTGTCGTACTCGCCGTATTCCAGGCGCCCGGTTCCAATGCGCTCGACCTGCAAAGCCGCGTCCAGGCAAAAATGGATGAACTGTCGCAGCGCTTCCCCGCAGGCATCGCCTATCACATGTTCTACGACACCACGCGTTTCGTCTCGGCGGCGATGACGGATGTCGTGTTCACGCTGCTCGAGGCGCTCGTTCTCGTCGTTGCCGTCGTCTTCATCTTCCTCCAGAGCCTGCGCACCACGATCATCCCGACGATCGCCATCCCGGTGTCGCTGATCGCGACGCTGGTCGTCATGTATCTGTTCGGCTTTTCGCTGAACATGCTGAGCCTGCTCGGCATGGTGCTCGCCATCGGCCTCGTGGTCGACGACGCGATCGTCGTCGTCGAGAACGTCGAACGTCAGCTTGAGGCCGGCCTGCCGCCACTTGCCGCCACGCGCAAGGCCATGCAGGAGGTGACGGGGCCGATCATCGCGACGACGGCGGTGCTCCTCGCGGTCTTCGTGCCGGTCGCCTTCATTCCGGGCGTCGCCGGCAGCCTCTACAACCAGTTCGCCCTGACGGTCGCGATCTCGGTCGCCTTTTCCGCCTTCAATTCGCTGACCCTCAGCCCGGCGCTGAGCGCCGCTTTCCTGCGTTATCGCGGCGAATCGCGCTTTGCGCTCTTCCGCTGGTTCAACACCGGCTTTCATGCGCTGTCGCACGGCTATGCGCGCAGCATAGCAAGGCTCGTGCGCTGGCGCTGGGGGCTGTTTGCCCTCTTCCTCCTCGCCATCGGTTCCACTTACGCGCTGTGGCAGCGTACGCCGTCGACCTTCCTGCCGGTCGAAGACCAGGGCTATTTCTTCGTCGTCATCCAGCTTCCGGACGGCGCCTCGCTCGAACGGACCGAGACCGTCGCGCGCCGATCCGAGGAGATCCTTCGCGGCACCGCCGGCGTCGATTTCGTCGGCTCCGTCGTCGGCTTCAATTTCCTGTCCTTTGCCGCCCAGTCGAACTCCGCCGTGCAATTCGCCGTCTTGAAGCCATGGGACGAGCGGCCGCCGGAACAGGGCGCCTCGGCGCTGCGCGAAGCCGTGCAGCCGCAGCTCCTGCAAATCCCGGACGCGCTTGTGCTCGCCTTCGATCCCCCGTCGATCCAGGGGCTCGGCGCGACGGGTGGTTTCGAGTTCCAGGTCGAGGACCTGGCCGGGCGAAGCGCTGAGGCGCTGAACGATGCGACCCAGGCGCTGATTGCCGAGGCGCGCAAGCAGCCGGAAATCAATCCCTACCAACTCTTCTCCACCTTCAGCACGTCGAGCCCGCAATTCGACTATGACCTCGACCGCGACAAGGCGAAACTCCTCGGACTCAGCCTGCCGGATATCTTCAACACGCTGCAGATCTATTTCGGCTCGCTCTACGTCAACGACTTCAACCTGTTCGGCCGCACCTTCCGCGTGACGCTGCAGGCCGACCAGGGCGCACGCGCTTCCGCCACGGATCTTTCACGCCTCTATGTGCGCAACACCCGGGGCGAAATGGTGCCGCTCAACACGCTTGGTTCGTTCAGGCCGACGGTCGGTCCCGAGACCATCACCCACTACAACAACTACCCATCAGCGCTGATCAACGGCGCGGCAGCGCCCGGATTCAGTTCGAGCCAGGCGGTGGCGGCGATGGAGCGGGTGGCCCGCACGACGCTGCCGCGGGACTACACATTCGAATGGACCGGCATTACCTATCAGGAGATCCGCGCAGGTTCGATCGCCGCGCTCGTCTTCGCGCTCGCGCTCGTTTTCTGCTTCCTGATCCTGGCCGCCCAGTACGAAAGCTGGTCGATGCCGTTCATGGTGCTGCTCTCGGTGCCGCTGGCGCTCCTGGGCGCGCTGTCGGCGCTATGGCTCCGTGGAATGCAGATCGACGTCTATTCGCAGATCGGTTTCGTAATGTTGGTAGGACTTGCCGCCAAAAACGCCATCCTGATCGTCGAGTTCGCCCGCCGCCGGCGCGAGGAAGGGCTGGATGTGGTGGCAGCAGCAGCGGAAGCGGCGCGCCTGCGCCTGCGCCCGATCCTGATGACAGCCTTCGCCTTCATCCTCGGCGTGCTGCCATTGATGTACGCCAGAGGCGCAGGTGCCGCCAGCCGCCAGTCGATCGGCACCACCGTGTTCGGCGGCATGCTCGTGGCGACCGTTCTCACACTCATTTTCGTCCCGGTGTTCTACGCGGTTATCGAACAATGGCGGGAGGGACTTTCCTCGAAGCCCGTCGGCCAGCGGCGAGAGCCGGAGGCGGCGGAATAAGGATGGAGCCTAACATGCGTGGTTCGAGACTGGTCCTTGCCGCAGTGGTCATAATCGCCGCCCTTGCTGCGGCCTACCACTACAGGAATGGCGGGTTTGAGATCGAAGGCGGCGATGCCGGGGCCGCCCCGGCTCCGGCGCAACAGGCCATGCCCGTTCCCGTCGCGGCGGTCGTCAAGAAAACGATCCCCATCTATCTCGACTATTCGGCACGGACCGAGGCGATCCGCAACGTGACGCTTCGCGCCAAGGTCTCCGGCTATATCGAGTCACAGGCGGTTCCGGACGGTTCGGATGTTCACGGCGGCGACCTCCTCTACCGGATCGACGCACGCGACTATCGGGCGGAACTGGATCAGGCAAAGGCCCAGGTCGAAAGGGACGAAGCGTCGCTCGCCTATCTCCGATCCAATCTCACGCGCGGCAACGAGCTTGCCACGACAGGCTATCTGGACAAGGACAGTTTCGACCAGCGTCACAGCGCAGTGCGTCAGGCGGAGGCTGCACTTGCCATGTCGCAGGCGGCGGTGCGCACCGCTGAGATCAACCTCGACTACACCGAAATCCGCGCCCCCTTTGCCGGGCGGCTCGGGCGCAACCTGGCGCCGGAGGGAACACTGGTCAGCAACACGACCGGAACCCCGCTCAACAACCTTGTGCAGCTTTCGCCGATCTATGTCTCGTTCAACCCGAGCGAAACCGAACTCGCCGACATCCGGAAGGCCCTGACGAAGGGCAAAGTGGAGGCAGAGGTGCTTCTGCCCGGCGACAAGGAACCGCGTTACCGCGGCGACCTCGGTTTCATAAACAACACGGTCGAGGGCAATACCGGAACGGTGGTAGCGCGCGCCACGATCGACAATGCCGATCTGACCCTGCTTCCCGGCCAGTATGTCCGCGTGCGCCTGAAGATCAGGGATGAACCGAACGTGATGATGGTGCCGGAGACAGCGCTCGGATCGAGCCAGCTCGGCAAATATGTCTACGTCGTCGGCAAGGACGATACGGTCGAGCAGCGGCTCGTCACCCTCGGCCCGACCAGCGGCGATCTCATTGGGTTGGCCTCGGGTGTTTCGGAAGGCGACCAGGTGATCGCCGGAAATCTGCAGAAGATCTTCCCCGGCGCGCCAGTCAAGCCGATGCCGGCGGGGCAGGCGCAGAAGTAGCGGCAACGACGATCGCTTTAATAACTGAGGCTAGGATCGCTGCATCACGCATCGCATACCTTACAGCGCCGCGCGTCAAATATGACGCGCAAAGGACGCTGTAACGCTTTAAACTTGCTGCATAATTTTGTCCTTAAATCGATTCCGATTTAAGGAATTATGCAGTAGGCTCCGATCGACTGCTTGTTTTGCACTTGGCCTTCCGACCGCATCCGCCGCGGCGACGTTTTGCTGACGAGACGTCTCGTCGCTCACGGCTTCAGATCACCTGTGCGGTCACACAGTGGATCGAGTTGTTACCGTAGCCCAGACGGTTCCACTCGGCGCGCTCAGGCTGGGTTCGGCCCGCCATGTCGGTGGCGCGCGCCCGCACGGCGAGCGGCCCCGTCTGCTCAAGTCGCGTCATCAGCTCCCACCATTGCCAGGCAGAGCGCCGCCGTTCGCCGACGAGCCGCGCCTCGCGCCACGGCCCGTCGTTTAGGCTTACATCGACCCTGGATATGCTCCCGGCGCCAGACCACGCGACGCCGCGGATCGCGGTCTCGCCGCGCGGCAGGCTCTCGCCCTGATCGGGTGAAGAGATCAGCGCCCGCACACTTATGAGCGTCACCGGCGCGCGCTCGTCGCCCCCGTTCCGCACCCACTGGTACCAGTACTTCTCCGTTTGATAGTGGGCCTCGCAGGGCTTGTCGGTGACGACGATCTCGGTCAGCCACTTGACGGACGCCACCGCATACCAGCCCGGCACGATCAGCCGCAACGGATAGCCATGAGGTGACGACAGCGGCTCGCCGTTCATCTCGTAGGCGAGAAGCGCGCCCGCTTCGCGAATCTGGTCAAAGCTGAGGCCACGCTCGAAACGAATCGGCGCATCGTGACCCTCGACGAGCCCGCCGTCCGCACCGCGGAACGTAAGTTCCGTCGCGCCGGGTCGCAGGCCTGCCCGTTCGATCACCTCGATCAAGGGAACGCCGGTCCATTCGGCGGTGCTGACGGCGCCCAGGCCCCAGGCCTCACCGGGCACGGCCGGATCGAACAGGCTGCGGCCGTTGCCAGCGCATTCGAGGGTCACCACGAGGCTCTCAGCATGAAGATTGTGAAGGTCCCTCATGCTCAGACTCAGAGACCTTTCGACCAGTCCGCCGACCGAGAGCCGATAGCTCTCGCCATCGAGGTTCGGAATATCGAAGTGATTACGCAAATAGAACCGACCATTGGGCACCACTGCCCCGCCCGCTAGGTCCTGCACCGACGTCTCGCCGTTCAGCGGATAGACGCGATGAACCAGGAGCCCCGCCTCAACGGCGTCCTGGCAAGCGTCCGCGGGGTCGAGAAACGCGGCAGAAACCTCCGCCGGGCGTGCATCGCAGCCGCCGCTCGCCACCACCCCGGCGCAGGTCGACGCAGCCATCACTTCGACCTCGCCGGCTTGACGGAACGGCGTCAAGAACGCTTGGAGGACGGTCTCATCCGCCGCTTCAGCGATGAAGAACAGTGAATGGGAGCCGCGAACGACGGCCTCGCCCTTGATGACCACGCCATGGCGAGCGGCGCTAGGCCGGCTCAAATGATTCAGCAGCATCGCGCCCTTGGCCGGATCGCGTGCGGGGCAGGTTTCGGGCGAATGCTGATGGTGCACAATGAACAGAGGCACTGGGAACCTCCATGCTAGGGCGGGGTTGCCCTGCGCCAAACTGCACGTTGCGGCCTGCAAGGCGATCGGTCCCGATCCTGAGGACACATTGCTCCGCTCGCACTGCTCACGATCATTTCGGCACCTGCACGATGCGGAGATGGACCGCGCCTTCCTTCCGGCGAGACCAGACAAGCAATGGCGCAATATATCACGCCCCGCCTTCGCTTTCGCCGGATATCGTTGTGAAGAAGTCTCGCTACAGCGCCGCGCGTCAAACATGACGCGCTAAGGACGCTGTAACGCTTTAAACTTGCTGCATAATTCATCCTTAAATCGATTCCGATTTAAGGAATTATGCAGTAGAGGTCGACGCAATTCCCGACGATACATTATGCAACTTCAGGGGTCTAAAACAGGAACCCGGTACTTCCGTCGAATGGACACAGTGAATGCCGGTATACAGCGGGTGTTCGACGCCGAGCGGCTCACGCCGACGTCTCCCAAGGGTTGATTACGGAGGCGTCTGTGTCTTCGAAATCCTTGACGTTGCGTGTGACAAGGATGAGATCGTGGACGATCGCGGTCGCGGCGATCAACCCGTCGATATCGCCGCGGGGGCGGATTGCCGAGATGCGGCCCCATTCGACCGCGATTTGGTCGGTTATCGGCAAAATGCGGTCGCCATGGTCGTGGCGCAGCTTGCGCAGCCATTCGGTGAGGTGCGCGGCAGTCTTCGGATCCGACCTCTGTTTCAGGGCAATCCCGCGCATGATTTCGCCGAGGGTGAGAGCACTCAGGTGTATGCTGAGCGGATCGACAGAGCGCAGCCAGGACACCGCCTGCGGCGTGCCGCGTCGCGCCTCTGAGACGATGTTGGTGTCAACCAGATACATTAGAAGGCCACATCGCGGCTTGGCGTCTTGGCGCGTACATTCACCGCATCAGCGAGCTGATCGTCCCAAGCGGGACCGCCAAGCAGATCGTCGACCAGCGTTGGCCGACCGGCGCGCAGAGCATCGTAGTCATGAGCGGACAGCACGACGGCTGTGCGCTCACCGCGCAGCGTGACAATCTGCGGCCCTTCATGGCGCGCCTTCTGCACCACCTTCGAGAATTGGTTCTTGGCGTCCTGCAGTTGCCATTCCATAGCTTCGCTCCAAATTAGCTAGACTGTCTAGCTATATAGTCCTATTTGTCTGCCATTGAAAGTGCCAATGTACCACGCGGCCGATCGACGGCCCGCACGCGACGCCGCACGATCGGCGATCTCGATAACCGAGCTGCGCAGCAGATCGCCGGCCGCATGCGGCTGGAGCGTCATCCGATTTCCGTCAGCTACGTGACGATCTACAAATTTGCCTATTCTGCAGACGGTCAGGCCATCAAGCTATGGCGGCATCTGCCGGAACGGCGTGCGAGACGTCGCCCGCGCCATGCCAGGCGGCGCTACCGCCGCCGTTTCAGCCCGGAACTCAACATTCTCCACCGTCCCGACACCGTCGCCGAGCGCAAGCAGTTCGGTCATTGGGAGTGCGATCTCATTCAGTTTCGCAAGAAGTTCGGGAATAGACGCGTCGTTATCCTCGTTGTTAGCAACGTGGCGATAGCGCTCACCTCAGCAAAACAACGGCACTACCGTGGTTGCCGCAGGTGAGATGTCGCTTGGCTCTACCGACCTCGCCAACATAATCGCCAGTGACACCGCAAAAGGAGGTGACTGCTATCAGGTGATACGATGTGGTTGGATGCGCTACAGGTCCATGCCGTCGCCACGGACTTGGATCAGGCCCTACTGAGCAGAGGTGCCGAGCACCGCTTGGAGGCCCGGGTCGTTCTGGCGCAGACGTTCCTTCATCCATCTGATCGTCCAGTCGTAGGTATCAGAGAACAATTCGGAATGCCGGCTCCAATCCATGAAGCTGATCGTGCTCGAAACCGGCGGACAGACCAAAACATCCTCTTCGCCAATGGCAATGTCCTGCGGCCGGTGCGCCAGCATGCTCGCAGCAATCACGTGAATCACGCTGGGCACCTTTGGCAAGCTGGCACGACCGAAAGGATTTAGCCAGGCGAGCGCCAACTGGGAAGCTCCAGGGATGCGGTCATAGTCGATTTGGTATTTCTGTGGTCCACCCGACTCCAAGCTCACGACGACATTGGGTCCGGTCTTGAGTTCCTTCATCTGCTCCAACGGCAGATTGTTCATAATCCCACCATCCACCAGCATATCGCCGTCAGTCGTAAAGAACGGCGGCAGGACACCCGGGATCGAGCCTGACGCCCGAACGGCCTGCCACAGTTTTCCATAGCGATGAACATGGGGCTGACGACTGCTCAGATTGGTCGAAAGCGCAAAGAACGGAAGCCAAAGATCCTCGATCAGAACGTCGCTGTACTCCGCCTGAAGGGCTCGATCGAACACCTTGTGATCCAGGAGCGCGAAATGCGGCAATGTGGGACGGCGAAATGCCCGGCTCTTAATGAATATGTTGTGCGTGCCTCGGTCGATCTCATCCGCATCCAACCCACGGGCAAAGCCGGCCATCATTGCCGCTCCGGAACTCGTACCGCCGAGATAGTCGAAGCAAGCGCCCGCCTCAAGGAAGGCCTTGTAGACGCCCAGATGGGCGCTGCCGAGGGACCCGCCCCCTGCCGCCACGAAACCCCTCGCGTTGCCGGAAATGAATCGAGCCAGGCGTTGGATGTCGGACCCGTCCACCAGCGCAACATGATGATGATGGCCAACGTGAGGACGCTCGTTAAGCCATTCAGTGGTACCGGAGACCGCTACCGAGCGATTGTCGTGAACCAGGACGAGCCGCGCGGTCGATGGTGGATGGACCGATAGCGCCAGCTGCTCGGACAGGTTCATGCAGGGCGAAGAGGACGCGCTGGCAAGCAACAGGACGCTATCCGCCTGGCGAATGCAGACTCGTGTCCATTCATTGGGCTCTTCATCGGCGACATAAACGATGATTTCGGTTTTGGCCTCGAGTTCATTCAACCAGTTGAGGACCGGCTGATCGTCGATCGGAAGACCGGCGAACCGCGCTTCAATGTCAGCCCGGGCAAGGAACTGAACGCGCGCGCGTACATCGAACGCTTTCCGCAGGTGCCGGATGAAAACTGGTGAAATGCGACTTCCGCCGGCTGGAATGACCGCAAGCGTTCGGATCTTGGCAGGCTTCTTGGGAAGCGATGAATTCGGAGCCTGCATGGCGAACCGGCGCGCCAGAAACGTCGTGACCGCCTGTCGTAGGCTTGGCAAGGCGACGGCCGCTTTCTCGAACTGGTTGCCGCGGATTTCAAGAACGATCGAATCGCGCGCTGCGAGAACGGTGGCCATGCGGGGCAGCCCCGCGAAGAAACCGACCTCACCGACGAGTTCGCCCTGGCCAATCTCGGCGACCCAGCCGGCTGAATCTTCTTTGTGCACCGTAAAGCGGCCAGATAGTACTATGAAGAACCGGTCCGATGGATCACCTTCGCGAACCAGGACCTCACCGCGCCGCAGGACCCGCCGGTCGGATTCGGCAGCCAAAGCCTCAAGTGCCGCCAACGACGCCCGATCGAACATCAATGTCGCCGACAGCAATCTCGCCGCAAGGGAATCGACGGAGGCCATTTAACCACTCCTCGAGACGAGTTCGCTCCGGCTAACAGTAATGCGTCCCGCACAAGCACGGATAATCGCACAGCCGCTCAAAAATGGTACTACCCATAGTTCAAAATGATACATTATGCGACCGAGGCTTTGCGGACGGTACATTCTAATTCGAAGTGAGATATATCAATTCTTTCAATGGTTTCGCCTTGGCGATTTGGGTATGTCTCGATGCTATTCGCAGCGGAATCTGGCTGATCGACGCCGCCTCTACCACTTTGTCGAACGCAAAGTGCCGATCCATGAAATGGCGCGCCAACTCGGTCGTCACCGCTCCACGATCTATCGCGAGATCAGGCGCAATACATTCCACGATCGCGAGCTGCCCGAATATCGCGGCTACTTCCCAGCGGTTGCTGACGACATCCGCAAGGAGCGGCGGCGGCGCTTAAGGAAGCTCTTTTGTGCAGTTGAGTATGGAAGAACGCCGCGTCATTGCGCGGATGCATGAGAAGAAGATCAGCCAGGCGGAGATCGCGCGGACGCTTCGCCGAGACCGCTCGACAATCTGCCGCAAACTGCGGGGGCAGCTGATAAGCCATTTGGGCTCCCTACCCGCGCAAGCTCGGCAAAGTCTGACGTTCGATCGACGCTTGGAATTCGTCTCGTGGCGAGAGCTAGTCTTGCTCAGTGCATCATCGCCAGCGCGGCTGTGAAGAAATCCTCGCCTCCGAAGTTTCCCGATTTCAGCGCCAATAGCATATCGCCCTGCGCATTGCCGACCGTTCGCAGCACCGGCACGCCGGGCGCGATCTCCGGGCCGATCAGGAAGGCTGGAATGGCCAGCCTGTCGACCGCGGCACCCGAGGTTTCTCCGCCTGCGACGACCAGGCGCCGCACGCCTCTTGCTACTAACTCGGCGGCGATGATCGAAGTCGCGGTTTCGATCGCGTGGCCGGAGGCCTCCCGTCCGTATTGCGACTGCAGCTGCAAAACGGTTTCAGGCGATGCGCTCGCCGCGATGACGACCGGACCGGCGGCAATGCGGTCTCCGGCCCAGGAAATCGCAGCGGCAATCTCGTCCGGGCCGGCAAGCAGCCGCTCCGGGTCGAGCCGCAGGACGGGCATCGACCGTTCGGCGACATCGAGTTGCCGCAGCGTCGCCTTGGAGCAACTGCCGGCAACGACCACGGCGGGCCCGCCCACCGGGCGAATGGCATCAACTGTCGTTGCCTCCCCGGACGATACCCGGCCGGAGCGGACGAGTGCGCGGGCAAGGCCGAGGCCGAGCCCCGACGCGCCGGTGGACACCGGCGTTTCGAGGGCGATCTCGCCAAGCGTTTCAAGATCGCGCTCGAAGACCGCGTCCGCTATCGCCGTCTTGACACCGGTGACCTGCAGAGCCTCGAGCCGGGCTCTTACCGTATCGGGTCCCGCAGCGATTGCCGGCAGATCGATGAGACCGACGGCGCCACGCGACTGTCTGGTCATGACGCGCACAAGATTGGCGTCGTGCATCGGGTTGAGGGGATGATCCTTGAGCGGGCTTTCGTTCAACGGCTCTCCGTTAACGAAGAGGTGGCCGAAATAGACGGTGCGTCCCGTTTCCGGAAAGGCGGGCGTAACCAGCACCAAACCGCCGCCGGCAGCGGCGCTCAGGGCCTCCGTCACCGGACCGATATTGCCGGCGTCGGTGGAATCGAAGGTCGAGCAGATCTTGTAAAGCACATGGTCCGCTCCGCGCTCGCGCAGCCATCGTTCGGCTTGCGTCGCCGCAGCCACGGCGCCAGCGGTTGCGACCGAGCGGATTTTCAGCGAGACGACGACCGCGTCGACATCCGGCAGCGCCAGGGACGGGTCGGGAATACCGACCGTCTGCACGGTGCGCAGGCCGTTTTTCGTCAGTGTGTTGGCAAGGTCTGACGCGCCGGTGTAGTCGTCAGCGATCGATCCAAGCAGGATGGTCATCAGCTAGCTCCGTGCAAAAGGTCTGAACCAGTCGAGGCCGTCCAGCGTACGGCCACGGGGGATGTATTCGCAGCCGACAAAGCCGCCGTAACCGAGCCGGTCGATTTCCAGGAACAGATAGGGATAGTTCAACTCCTCCCCGTCCGGCTCGTTGCGCGACGGCACGCTGGCGATCTGGATATGGCCGGTGATCGGTAGCAGGCGGCGCAAGGCCATGACCACGTCGCCATGCAGGATCTGGCGGTGATAGATGTCGAACTGCAGTTTCAGGTTCGGCATACCGAGTTCCGCGATCAGCTTTTCGGCCGCGCCGAAGTCATTGAGGAAGTAGCCCGGCATGTTTCGCCCGTTGATCGGCTCGAGCAACAGGTCGATGCCCTCCTCTGAAAGCCGCCCCGCAACGTACGCAACGGAGCGTCGGTAAGATGAGGCCGCGTCTTTGTCGTGGGGATCAGCAAGGCCGGCCATCAGGTGCAGCCGCCCGACACCCGTCGCCACCGCATAGTCCAGCGCCCGCTCGACGCCCGCTTTCAGCGCATCGAACCGTCCGGGAAGCGCCGCGACACCCCGGTCGCCGGCGGCCCAATCGCCCGGCGGCAGATTGAACAGGGCCTGCTGCAGATTGTTGCGGGCGAGCCGTTCGGCAATCGCCTCCGGTGCGGCTTCATAGGGAAAGAGATATTCGACGGCGGCAAACCCGGCATCGGCCGCGGCGTCGAAGCGGTCGAGGAACGGCCATTCGTTGAACATCATCGTCAGGTTGGCGGCAAAAACCGGCATGGTGGCGTTCCTTACGGTTTCTGAGGCTCTTTGGTGGCACCGGGCAATGTGGCACCCGACAGCTGGGCGTAGAGCCGCGCGAGCGAGGAATCGTCGTCGCGGCCCATGCCGGCTCCGGACGCGCCCAAATACATCTGCAGGGCCGCCGCTGCGAGCGGTACCGGATAGCGCTCCGAGCGAGCCATATCCTGGACGATGCCGAGGTCCTTGACGAAAATCTCGATGCTGCTCAGCGGAGTATAGTCTCCGGCCAGCACATGCGGCACGCGGTTTTCGAACATCCAGGAATTGCCGGCCGAGGCCGTGATCACTTCATAGACCTTGTGGAGGTCGAGGCCCTGCTTGGCGGCAAACGTTATCGCTTCGCAGGCGGCCGCGATGTGCACGCCGGCGAGAAGCTGGTTGATCATCTTGAAGGCGGCGCCGGTTCCGGCCGCGTCGCCGAGCTCGTAGATCTTGCCGGCCATGGCGTCGAGACCCGGGCGGGCCGCGTCGAACGCCTGCCTGGAGCCGGATGCCATGATCGTCAGTTCGCCGTTTGCGGCCTTGGCCGCGCCGCCCGAAATTGGCGCATCGAGATAATGCAGACCGAGAGCCTCCACCCGTTGTGCCAGGTCGCGTGCCACAGCCGGGTCCATGGTAGCCGACGAAATGAAGACTGCTCCGGGCTTCATCGTCCTCGCTACACCCTCGACGCCGAACAGCACAGCCTCGGTCTGCGCACCATTGACGACGACGGAGACGACAATGTCGGCATCCTTTGCCGCACCGGCGGGCGTGGCCGCGCCGCGTCCGCCCTCGGCGGTGAAGCGGTCCACCGCCGCAGGAGTGATGTCATACCCAACGACGTCGAGGCCTGCGCGCTTCATCGATCGGGCCATTCCGAGCCCCATGGAGCCAAGGCCGATGACGGCCGCGACAACAGCGGGGCCTGAGTTTTCAGCAAGCGGTGACATGACGAGTTCTCCAGTCTTGTAAAGGAAGAGCTGCCCCTCCGGATGCTGCCACCCGGAGGGGTTGGTGTTTAGCGGTTGACGGTCTTCGCCGGAACCGTCAACACGGCCAGCGAACCGATGACCAGGGCCGCGGCGAGAAGATACATGCCCGCGCTGTTGCTGCCCGTAAGATCCTTCAGATAGCCCACCAGAAACGGCCCGAGGAACCCGGCGAGATTGCCGACCGAATTGATCCAGGCGATGCCGGCTGCCGCGCCCGTGCCGGCGAGAAAAGCGGTCGGAAGCGACCAGAAGAGCGGCGCGCAACTGATGGCGCCCGCAGCAGCCAGCGAGAGGCAGACGATTGAGACCGTCGTGCTTGTTGCCGTCGTTGCCGCGACAAAACCACCGGCGGCGATGAGGGCGGGAATGACCAGGTGCCACCGGCGTTCACGCAGCCTGTCGGCGGAGCGTCCGAGCACCAGCATGGCAACGAACGTGCAGATATAGGGGATAGCGGAAATCAGGCCGATATTCAGGTTCCCGCTGACGCCGGAGGCCTTGACGATGGAGGGCATCCAGAAATTCAGGCCGTATTGCCCAAGCACGAAGCAGAAATAGATGAGGCACATCAGCCAGACGCGGCGATCCGTCAGCGTTCCGGCAATGCTGTGCGGGCTCGAGGCCTTGGCCCGGTTCTCCGCCTCGATATTGGCCGCCAGCACACGCTTTTCGTCTTCGTTCAGCCATTTCGCGTCACGGATCGTATCATCAAGGTAGAAGAACGTGGCGACGCCGAAAAGGATGGCCGGGATGGCTTCGATCAGGAACATCCACTGCCAGCCGGAAAGGCCATGCGTGCCGTGGAAGCTGTCCATCAAGAGACCCGAAAGCGGATTACCGAAAATGGCGGATATCGGGATTGCGGACATGAAGGTGGTGATGATTCTGCCGCGGCGATGGGCCGGATACCAAGCGGTCAGATAGAGAATGATGCCGGGGAAAAACCCCGCTTCGGCAACGCCCAGCAGGAAACGCAGGACATAGAAGACGGCTTCCGACGAGGTGAACATGAAGGCGGCGGAAATGATGCCCCAGGTGACCATGATGCGGGCAATCCACACCCGCGCGCCGACCTTGTTCATGATAATGTTGCTCGGCACTTCAAACAGAAAATAGCCGATGAAGAAAATACCTGCGCCGATGCCATAGGCCGCTTCCGAGAGGCCGAGCTCACTCGACATCTGCAGCTTCGCGAAGCCGACATTGACGCGGTCGAGATAGGCCACCACGTAGCACAGCATCAAAAAAGGAACGATTCTCCAGAATACCTTGCCATAGGCCCGGTCTTCCACCGTCTGTACGGCGTATGCGCCATCGACTGGCGCCTGCGTTTGCAGCGTCATGATTTTCTCCTCCAATTGTTGCCGCAGTCTCCTTCCGCGGCACGCCGAGCCAATAATGGCAGCGCTGCCATTTTCTTTAATCCATCTTGGCAGCGCTGCCAACACGAAATTGGTAGCGCTGCCAAAAAAATCTTGCTTCTTGAAGAGAGTGGTGAAAAATGAGGACTGCATGGTGGGCAACATCGGAGGGATGACGGCTTAGCGGCTGAAGCGCCCACCCAAGGCCGGGTTCGAAAGTGACTATGGAATTCAAACACCAGGCGACAGTGACGCTTGCCGAGGTCGCGGAAGCGGCCGGGGTCGGCGAGAGCACGGTCTCGCGGGTGCTGCGCAACCACGGCTCGTTTTCCGGCAAGACGCGGGACCGGGTGATGGCTGCGGTCGAGCGGCTCGGCTATGTGCCGAACCGGATCGCAGGAACGCTCGCCTCCACCGCCTCGCGCCTTGTCGCCTTCGTCATTCCCTCGCTGTCCAACATCGTCTTTCCCGATGTACTGCGCGGCGCCAGCGCCGTTCTGGAGGAAAACCGGTATCAGGCGGTCTTCTCCGTCACCGACTATGATCCGGGGAAGGAAGAAGCGCTTGCCGCCGCGATGCTCGCCTGGCGGCCCGCGGCGGTGATGCTGGCGGGGTACGAGCACACGGAGGGCACGGTGAAGATGCTGCGCGCAAGCGGCTGCCGGATCGTGGAAATGCTCGATCTGGACGGCGATGCGCTTGATCTGGCGGTCGGTTTCTCAAACCGCGCAGCCGGACGCGAAAGTGCTGCCTTCCTGCTCAAGCGGGGCTATCGCCGGATCGGGTATGTCGGCCACGACCTCAACCGCGATACCCGCGCCGGCAAGCGGTTTTCCGCTTTTTGCGAGACGCTGGGTGCGCATGACGCCCCCCTCGCCGATCGCGAAATTCTCGCCGGGGCATCGTCGGTGGAAAACGGCAGGCTGGGACTGGAGCGGCTGCTCGCCCGGACGCCCGATCTCGACGCGGTCTATTTCTCCAACGACGACATGGCGCTGGGCGGCTATTTTCACTGTCTGGCGCGGGGGATTGCGATCCCCTCGCAGCTTGCCATTTTCGGCTATAACGGCCTCGATATCGGCCGGGCAACGCCGCAGCCGCTCTCGACCATCCGCACGCCCCGAGTTGCGACCGGACATGTGGCGGCACAACTTGTCGTCGCCAATGCGCCACCCCAGGTCGTCGATCTCGGTTTTGAACTGATCGAAGGGGCAACTGCCTAGAGCTGGAGGAACTGTCATGTCCGACGCGCGCCTGCGTGAGGAAATCTGCCGTTACGGCCGCTCGCTGTTCGAACGCGGGCTGACGCCCGGGTCGTCGGGCAACATATCGTTGCGGCTGGAGGATGGCGGCTGGCTGGTCACGCCGACCAACGCCTCGCTCGGCTTCCTCGACCCGACCCGTATCTCAAGGCTCGATGCCGCCGGGCGTCTCGTGTCCGGCGACAAGCCGACCAAGGAAATTCCGCTTCACACGGCCCTCTACGACACGCGCGGCAGCGCCCGCGCCATCGTCCATCTTCATTCCACCCACGCGGTTGCGCTGACCATGCTGCCGGAGATCGATCCGCGCGCCGCCCTGCCGCCGATGACGCCCTATTATCTCATGCGCGCCGGCGAGACCGCGCTGGTCCCCTATTACCGTCCCGGCGATCCGGCGGTGGCCGACGCGATCCGCGGGCTGGCGGGCAAATATTCGTCGGTGCTTCTGGCCAATCACGGACCGGTCGTCGCCGGCGACAGCCTGGAGGCGGCGGTTTTCGCGACCGAGGAATTGGAGGAGACGGCGAAGCTCTATCTGCTGCTGCGCAACCTCAACCCCCGTTACCTCAGCCCGGCGCAGGTGGCAGATCTCACCGAGACCTTCGGCCTCGACCTGCCGTCGCATCACGACCACGACCACGATTGATGCGCTATCGCCTGAAGCAGGCACTCATTCCTTCACCGCCCCGGTCATGGACGACACATAATAATCGACGAAGAAGGAATAGAGGATCACCACCGGCAGCGAACCGAACAGCGCGCCCGCCATCAGCGCTCCCCATTCGAACACGTCGCCGCGGACCAGCTCCGTCAGCACGCCCACGGGCACGGTCTTGTTCTCCGAAGACTGGATGAAAGTGAGCGCATAGATGAACTCGTTCCAGGAAAGCGTGAAGGCAAAGATACCAGCCGAGATAAGCCCGGGGACGGCAAGCGGCAGGATGATCTTGATCAGGATCTGCCAGCGCGTCGCGCCATCCACCAGCGCACTCTCCTCGAGCTCGAACGGGATCGACCTGAAATAGCCCATCAGCAGCCAGGTGCAGAAGGGGATGAGGAAGGTCGGATAGGTAAAGATCAGCGCCAGCCTGGAATCGTAGATGCCGAACTTGAAGACGATGAATGCCAGCGGAATGAACAGGATCGAGGGCGGCACGAGATAGGCGAGAAAGATCATCAGGCCCACCGGCCGCGAGCCCGAGAACCGCACCCGCTCGATCGCGTAGGCCGCAAAGACCGAAGCCGCAAGCGACAGAAACGTCGCGCAGGTCGCCACCAGCATCGTGTTCCACAGCCAGCCCGGATAGGAGGTTTCGAACAGCAGGTACTTGATATGGTCAAACGTCGGCCCGACCACCCAGAAGGGGCTGTAATTGTTGTAATCCGTCAGCTGCGAATTCGGCTTCACTGCAGTGATCGCCATCCAGTAGAACGGAAAGAGCAGCACGAAGACGAACACCGCCATCGGCAGATAAACCATCACGATCCTGCGTGGCAGGCGGTTGAGATAGCTCATTCCCTGTACATCATCTGTCAGAACGGCATCTTCGGATTTCACGGTCGTTGTCATCGTCATTCTCCCCCAATCAATCCTGGCCACCCTGCTGCCATTTACGGCGTTGCAGACCGAAGAAGCTGAACATGATGGCGGCAAGCAGGAAGGGGATCATCGCCACAGCGATCGCCGCCCCCTCGCCCAGCTGTCCGCCGGGAATGCCGCGCTGGAAAGACAGCGTCGCCATCAGATGCGTCGCATTCACCGGACCACCCTTGGTGAGCACATAGATGAGCTGGAAATCGGTGAAGGTGAACAGCACCGAGAAGGTCATGACGACGGCAATGATCGGCGTCAGCATCGGCAACGTCACATAGCGGAAGCGTTGCCAGCTCGTTGCACCGTCCAGCGACGCCGCCTCCTGCAACGAGGCCGGAATGGTCTGCAGGCCAGCCAGCAACGAAATGGCGACAAAGGGAATGCCGCGCCAGACATTGGCTGCGATCACCGAGGCTCGGGCATTTTCCGGATCGCCCAGGAAGTTGATCGGACTGTCGATCACGCCGAGCTGCATCAGCGACCATGAAATGATCGAGAACTGCGCATCGTAGATCCACCAGAAGGCCAGCGCCGAGAGCACGGTGGGAACGACCCAGGGCAAGAGTACGATTGCCCGGAAGAAGGACTTGAATGGCAAATTTTCATTCAGCAGCAGCGCCAGCCAGAGCCCGAAGACGAATTTCAGGATCGACGCCACAATCGTGTAGAGCAACGTGTTGAAGACCGAGAGCCAGAAGACCGAGTCCTCGGCAAGGAAGATGTAGTTTTCGAGCCCGATGAACACCCCGTCACGACCGATGCGCGTGTCGGTAAAGCCAAGCCAGACGCCGAGACCGAGTGGATAGGTGAGGAAGCAGACAAGGAAGACGGCGGCCGGAAGCATGAAGAGGAAACCAATCATGTTCCTGTTCTGCATGAGCGAGGCCATCGCGGATGGCGGCTTCCTGGATGACGCTGTGGACATCGGACATCTCCCGTATAGCGGATTGGGGAACGGGTATCGGCGGGGCATTTCCGCCGATACCTTGTCTCAGCGGCCTATGCAGGCCACGTTGGGATTTAGACCCGGTAGTAGCGGTTTGCCCGGCGCTCAGCCTCTACAATTGCCTCTTCCGGCGTCATCTGCCCCGTAACCGCGGTGGCGAACATGTCGACCAGCACGTAGTCGGCCATGACGCCGGCGGACGCATAGCCGAGCGGGCCGGCATAACCGTTCGGGCGCAGCGTTTCCGAGGCGCGCGCATAAGGCGCGTGGATCGGATCGGACGTCCAGACGGGATTGTCGGCGAAAGCCTTGAGCGGCTGGCAGCAATACGCGCTGGAGCCCGTGATCCAGGCATTCATCTGGTCGGCCTCCATCATGAACTTGATGTACGCCTTGGCCGCTTCCGGATATTTCGTATGGCTGAAGAGCAGCAGCGAACTCGTCTGATGCAGCTCGACGCTCTGGCCGACCGGACCGACAGGGAAGTTCGTGGTGCGGATGTCGGCTGAAAGTTCCGCCATCGCCGGGTCCTTCTTCGACGCATAGTAGAGCGAGACGCCGTTCGCCGTCAGCGACACCTGGCCCGCCAGGAAGGCCCGGTTGTTGTTGATGTCGAGCCAGCTCTCGGTGCCCGGAATGAAGGTCTCGTAAAGCGCCTTGGCATAGTTGACCGCTTTGAGCGTCTCGGGGCTGTTGATGACGACCTTGCCGCCTTCATCGACCATCTTGCCGCCATGGCTCCAGAGCAGCCAATGGGCATAGTTGTTGCCGTCGCCGACGGCCTTGCCGTGCGGGAAGCCAGCTGGCGTTCCCTTGGCCTTCATGGCTTTGCAGAGTTCGAGGAACCCGTCGGTTTCCTTCGGAAATTCGCTGAAGCCGGCCGCCTTCATGTGACTATCCCGGTAGCAGATCGCATTGCCGATGGCCGCCAGCGGCATGGCGATGAACTTGTCGCCGCGCGAAGCATAACCCTTTACGCCATCGTACCAGCCGCCGTATTTGCCGCCGAGGTAGTTGGCGAGTTCGGTCAGATCGACGAGCTTGTCCGGATATTGATGGGCATCGTCGAACCAGCACATCACCATATCCGGCCCGGAGCCGACATTGGCAGCGACGGCCGCTTTCGGGCGAATGTCTTCCCAGCTTTCCTTGTCGATGCGGACCTCGACACCGGTCGCTTGGGTGAACTTCGCGGTGTTGGCAAGCCATGCATCCTCGTCACCCTTGACGAAGGGTGTCCAGCGCAACAGCCTCAGGTTAGCACCGTCCTCCGGCTTGTAGGCCGGCTCCGCCCCTTGGGCGAACGACGAGCGGATGCCGAAAGGCGAAAGGCCGGCCATGCCCGCGACCGCGGCGGATGCGGCAAGAAAATCACGTCTCTTGAAAGTCATAATGCTCCTCCTGGTGACACGGGACATCATCCTTTCCGGCACCCGCCGTCCCGTTTGGCGAATGCTGAGTTAATGGCTTCCGGAAATGCCGGAATGCCGGCCGATGCGTCAGGGCTCCTCTTCCCTCACGCAGCGCAAAACGGGACGGTATCAGTCGGTCAGCCGCACGCCGGTTTCGGCGTCGAACAGGTGCACATGATCGGCATCGATCGATAGGTGGATTGCCTCGCCCGGCCGGGCGGTCACGCGCTCACGGAAAACGCAGGTGACGTCCGTGCCGCCGAAGCGCACGATCAACTGCGTCTCGTAGCCGGTGGGCTCGATAACCGCGACGGTCACAGGAAACCCGTTCGGGTCGAGCGACATATATTCCGGCCGCAAGCCGTAGATCAGATCACGCCCTCTTGCCGCCGATGGCGACCGCGCGAGTGGCAGCGCCATGCCATCGGTTGCGATAAAGCTATTCGGATTTTGCGGGTCGAGCCTGCCTTTGATCATGTTCATCGCCGGCGAACCGATAAAACCCGCGACGAAAAGATTGGCGGGACTGTCGTAGAGGTCAAGCGGCGCGCCGATCTGTTCGACAATGCCGTCATGCATGACGACGATTTTGTCGGCCATGGTCATCGCCTCGATCTGGTCATGCGTGACATAGACGGTGGTCGTCTTCAGCCGCTGGTGCAGTTCCTTGATCTCGGCGCGCATTGCTACCCGCAGTTTCGCATCGAGGTTGGACAGCGGTTCGTCGAAGAGAAACACCTGCGGATCGCGCACGATCGCCCTGCCCATGGCCACGCGCTGGCGCTGGCCGCCGGAGAGCTGGCGCGGATAGCGGTCGAGCAGCTTGGAAAGTCCCAAAATTCCGGCCGCGGTACCGACGCGCTTCTCGATCTCGGATTTCGGCGAGCTGTTCAGCATAAGGGAGAAAGCCATATTGTCGGCGACCGTCATATGCGGGTAGAGCGCATAGTTCTGGAACACCATGGCGATATCCCGATCCTTGGGCGGCAGGGCGTTGACCACCTTGTCGCCGATGCGGATCTCGCCCGCTGAAATGTTTTCAAGCCCGGCCAGCATTCGCAGAAGCGTCGATTTCCCGCAGCCCGACGGGCCGACAAGGATGACGAATTCGCCATCCTCGATTTCGATATTCACGCCCTTGATGACGGGAAAGGCTCCGAATGATTTTCTGACATCGACGAAGTCAACGCCTGCCATATGCTTTCCTCCCTGTGAATTTCATCTGAAATCGGCGGATTGTCCGGCGGCCTCCTCATGCCGTACTCGGACCCCGTCCGGTTCCCGATCGACTGCCCTTACCCTCGCCCCACCAGCGGCATCTTCGTCGCCATGACCGTCATCGTCAGCACATTCGCCTCCAGCGGCAGGCTTGCCATGTAGACAACGGCTTCGGCGATATGCGCGACCGGGATCGTCGGCTCACTGGCGGTCGCGCCATTCGCCTGCAACACCCCGGAATTCATCTTCGACGTCATGTCGGTCGCGGCATTGCCGATATCGATCTGGCCGCAGGCGATGTCATATTTGCGCCCGTCGAGCGCGGTCGACTTGGTCAACCCCGTGATCGCATGCTTGGTTGCCGTGTAAGGCGCGGAGTTCGGCCGCGGCGTCTGGGCCGAAATCGAGCCGTTGTTGATGATCCTCCCGCCGCGCGGCGCCTGCGCCTTCATCAGCCGGAACGCCTGCTGTGTGCAGAGAAAGGCACCCGTGAGGTTCGCGGCGAGAATACCGCTCCATTGCTCGAAGGTCACATCTTCCAGCGACACTGGCGGCACGGTGGAACCGGCATTGTTGACCAGCAAGTCGAGCCGGCCGAACTCCCTGCGGATCGCCTCGAAAAGGCGAGCGACCGCAGCGGGGTCGCCGATATCTGCAACGATCGCCCGCACGGTTTCTCCCGTTTGCACCGCTATGTCGCCAGCGGCTTTATCGAGCACGTCGGCGCGCCGGCCGGTGATGACGACGGTATAACCCTCCGCGCTCAAGGCCCCGGCGATGCCGCGTCCGACGCCCGTGCCGCCGCCCGTCACCAATGCGATCTTGCCTTCGCCGGATTTCAAAGCGCGGACCATCTCAGATATGTCCTCCGAGTTCGTCTTCGATATGGATCCTGATGATCTCGTCGAAGTTGGTTTCGGCTTTGAAACCCAGTTGGGAAGCACGCCGCGCGTCGAAATCGGTCGCCCAGCCTGAAACAATCGACTGGATAACCGGGTCGGGCTCACGGCGGATGAGCTTGACGGCCTTCTGACCGGCCACACGCCGAAGCGCTTCGATCTCTTCACCAACGAGGGCGGAAAGGCCAGGCATGGTCAGATTGCGTCTCGGGCCGATCGCGGACGTATCCATCCGCGCGGCATGAATGAAGAAACCGACTGCCGAACGCGGGCTTGCAAACCAGTGACGCAAGTTCTCGTCCACCGGCAACACCGCCTCCTGACCTGCCAGCGGCTCGCGGAGAATATTGGAAAAGAAGCCGGACGCCGCCTTGTTGGGTTTGCCGGGACGGATGCAGATCGTCGGCAGGCGGATGCCGACGCCATCGTAAATGCCGCGCCTCGAATAGTCGGCGAGAAGCAGTTCGCAGATTGCCTTCTGCGTACCGTAGCTCGTCAGTGGCGTGGTAAAGAACTCGTCGCCGATCTTTTCCGGGAAAGGCTTTCCGAAAACGGCGATCGACGAGGCGAAGATGACCCGCGGAACGTAGGGCTCCCGCAAACTCTCATGGCGGATCGCCTCGAAGAGCGCCCGCGTTCCGTCAAGATTGACCTTGTAGCCCTTGTCGAAATCAGCCTCGGCCTCACCGGAAACGATCGCCGCGAGGTGGAAGATCACGTCGGGGCGCAAAGCGACCAGTTTGCCAGCGGCGTCCTCGGTTGACAGATCAAGCGCGAGTGCCTTCGCGATCGGCGACAGCCCTTGAGGCACAGGCGGCTCGATCACATCCACCAGCGTCAGCCTGGAAATATCGTAGCCAAGCGCGCCTTCCTCTGAGGCGAGCTTCTCCACCAGCTTGCGGCCGACCATCCCGGCCGCTCCAATCACCATGATATGCATTTCCGGCGAACCTCCCCGTCTGCCGCCCGGCTCAGCCGGATCAGCCTGCCGTCCCGCTCTTGTTCTTTTCCCGTTTTTTCTGCCCGCTCCCCGCAAGCAGTTCCTTCGTCGTGTCGTAGATCCGGGTGAGATGCTGGCGAAATGCAGCGATCACCGCGTCCCGGTCGCGCCGCTCCAGTGCCTCCACGATCTCGGTGTGGTCGTCATAGCTGGCATCGATAGCGCCCGGCCGTGACATCGCGCTGCGCCGGTAGTCCATCATGTAGGTGTAGAGATCGGTGACGAAATCGGACAGCAGCGGGTTTCCGCAAGCCCGATAGATTCCCATGTGGAATTCGCGGTCGCAGATCAGGAAGCGCATGGCGTCATCGCCACACAGCTTCTGCGCTTCGAGCAGGCTTTTGAGCTTGCCCAGCGTCTCTTCATCAATCCGATCGGCAGCATCGCCGACGACCTTCAGCTCGATATGCAGCCGGGCCGCATGAACATCGTCGAGATCGTAGCTGTCGATGGCGTTGGGCGAAGCGATGGTAACGGTGAGATGGCTGAGATCGACATTGCAGATCCGTGTGCGGCTGCCCTGAGACACCTCGACGATACCGCGCGCGGCGAGCGTCTGGATGGCACCGCGCACAGTCTCGCGGCTGACATGAAGCACATTGGCGAGTTCCCGTTCGCCCGGCAAGACGTCGCCGGGGCGCAGCATGTTGGTGGCGATTAGCACCATCAGCTTGTCGGCGATGAGGTCACGAGCCGTGCGCCGGTCGAGACTCTGCCCGACCTTTGGCATTTGCGTGAGTATCGGGCTGCCGTCCATCGCCACCATCACCTCCAACTGACCCACTGGTTGGTCCAGCAGATCAGTTTCCATGGAGCCGCGAAAAGTATGACTAGTCAAGACAGGTTCGTTGCTGCACCGCATCAAAGATCGGCCCACCGCCAACACAGCTACGCATAGAACCCAAGAAGTCGCGGTGCCTTTGAAATGGCGAGTATGCGGAAGCGATGGTCGGGCGCACCGCAGTGCACCATAATTGAGCAATGCCCTCTCAGAGGGCTATTATTTGAACAGCATCGAACGCCCCGCCGGGACCCGCCTCGCTAGGTTATTGAAATCACTAGGGACCCAGTTTCGCTCCAGCTGGCATGCTACTTGCTTCCCTGATCTCGAGACCAAGCGGATTCCGTCGCAGGCGCCCAATGTCGCGCGCCAAGTGCAAAGTTGCTGAACAGGATCGACGGGCCCAATCCGATGGGCGTCGTCTTCGCTCATGGTGTTTCCAGGACCAACAGGAGAATGGCGCGTTCAACGCGCCGGGAGATGCAATGTCCGCTCTTCATCAAACACAAGAGATCTCTGCAAGCGAGCAAGCGCGCGCGCTGTGGACCTCCGCGACTGCCTTCACCGTCTGTTTTGCCGTATGGACGATCTTTTCCATCATCGGCGTGCGCATCAAAGACGAACTCGGCCTCACCGAGGCGCAATTCGGCCTGCTGATTGGCATGCCCATCCTCACCGGCTCGCTGATCCGCATTGTGCTGGGTATCTGGACGTGCCGCTATGGCGGCCGGCTCGTCTACACCGTCACCATGACGGCAGCAGCCCTTGCCACGTTTCTCCTCTCCCACGCAAAGACCTATCCCGAGATGCTGCTCGCGGGGCTGGGCATTGGCCTGGCTGGTGGCTCGTTCGCCGTCGGTGTCGCCTATGTGTCGCCCTTCTTTCCGCCGGAAAAACAGGGGACGGCGCTCGGAATTTTCGGCGCCGGCAATGTCGGTGCAGCTGTGACCAAGTTTGCGGCTCCGCTCGTTCTCGTTGCCTTCGGCTGGCAGACCGTCGCACAAATCTGGTCCGCAGTGCTGCTCATCACGGCCGTCGTCTTCTGGTTTTCCACGAACGACGACCCTCAGTTTCGCGCGCGCCGCAATCACCAAGTTCCGCGAAAAAGCTTCCTGCAAGAGTTCGAGCCGCTCCGGAACATTCAGGTCTGGCGCTTCGCTCTCTACTACTTCTTCGCCTTTGGCGGCTTCGTTGCTTTGTCGCTTTGGCTGCCGCGCTACCTGGTCGGCGTCTACGGTTTCCGCATCGAGACCGCCGGCATGATCGCCGCAGCCTATTCGATCCCTGGCAGCATCTTCCGCGCTTATGGCGGCATGCTTTCCGATAAGATCGGGGCACGCAAGATCATGTACGCGACGCTTTCCGTCGCGGCCGTGGCGACGCTCATTCTATCCGTGCCGGCAGGTGGGGCGGGCGGAGCAATGCCGATTGCTGTGACCCCGGCCGTCTTTGTCTTCGTGATCTTTGTGCTCGGCTTTTTCATGAGCCTCGGCAAGGCGGCGGTCTACAAGCATATTCCCGCCTATTACCCCGCCAGTGTCGGCGCCGTCGGCGGCATCGTTGGTATGATGGGCGGTCTTGGCGGCTTCGTCCTGCCGATCGCTTTCGGCCTTCTCAAGGATGCGACCGGCCTCTGGTCGAGCTGTTTCATGCTGCTCTTCGCGATCGTTGCGGTTTCACTTGTCTGGATGACCGCCTCAATACGGCAGTTCAAGCGCCGCGCCGAAGAAGACATGCCAGCCGGCGCCTTTGCTCGATAGGTGGTCCGGAGCGACCTGAAATATCCAAAGCTTCGGGGTGAAAGAGCTTCCCCGCAGGGCCGAGCCAAGGCCCTGCTTCTTGCCCGGCCACTTTGTGCCGGGCATTTTTTTGCTATTTCGCCGGGCGCCAAAAGCGCCGCGTGTGAAGGCTCGCACCTTGGGATCGCGAAGGCAATACCGCAGACCGCCAAGCCGTGCCCGCGCCGCAGGCCCCATCCGGACCCTTCGAGATGGCGGCCGTTCCCTAGAAAGACGACATGAGGGAAACGGCAATGGTCCTGAGACCTGGGATGACGAAGAAGCGCGGCCTCAAGGGTTTCCGGAGGCACTGCAAGCTGACATGTTCCTTTTCTGTTCCGAACCGCGCCATCGGCCAGCGAAGAAGGCGTCGAACCGGGTAACGGCCTGACGTGCTCCTCACGTCAATCTACGGGCCATTTTTCCCCACGCCGCCTCACGCGCGCGGGGCCGACGGGGCCGCCTGTCGGTCTCGACAGCCGCGTCTTGGTCAATGAGCCACCGGCGATGACGAGTACGTTGTCAAAGAACTCCTCGCCGCTTGCGGATTTCGGAGGCGTGGCGTCGTGCATGACGCTGATCACCGTCGCGCCAGGGCAATCGTCCTTGAGGGCCTGGTGAAAGGCGACCGCCGCCTCGCGGTCGAGAGCGCTGGTCGGTTCGTCGAGAAACAGGAGCCCCGGGCGCAGTAACAGGATCCGCGCCAGAACGAGCTTTTGCTTCTGACCGCCGGAAAGAAGCTGGTCCCAGCTTTGGTTGTCGCGCCCCTCCTCGGCAAGGTCGCCGATGAAATCGGCAAGACCGGCTTTTGTCAACGCTGCGGCGGCCTCAGTATCTGAGTGCGCCTCGACGGGATCGGGGAGGCAAATCAGTTCCTTCAGCGATATTGTCGGCAGCTTTATGTCCTGCGCGGCATAGAGGGCCCGCACCTTCCTGGGCAAGACAATGGTGCCGCGGCCATGCGGCCAGAGTCCGTTGAACGCGTTGAGCAACGACGACTTGCCGCTGCCCGATTCGCCGACGAGAAGCGTCCATTCGCCACGGTCGAAGTGGAGGAGCCCGGTCGTGACGAAGGGTTGATCATCGCCCGGGTGCATCAGTTCAAGATGCCGGATCGTCAAGCCGAACTCAGGATCCTGCCGGGTATAGTGCAGCTCGGCGTGACCGGTGTAGGCATAGAAATCGCGCGGCTGCTGCACGTCTTCGATGGCTTTTGCAAGGTCGGCAATACGGCCCGCATTCGCCCTGAGCCTCGCTATGTCGGGCATGACGTGGATGAACCACGAACAATCGTTGATGATCGCATTGGCGAGCTCCGCGCCGGTTACGTATGCTTGCAAGCTGAGCCTGGCCTCCACATAGGGGAGCAGCCCGGGCGCGTAGGCGACGATGCGCGAGCTGAAAAAGTTGTAGACGAGTTCGAAACCCATATAGCTCGCGGTCAGAATGTTGAGCCTTGCCCAGGTGCGGTCAATGTCGAGATAGCGCCGCCTGTGAACACCGTTCTGTGCTTCCTCGCCGCCGGCGGCCGCGACGTGGAAACTGCGGTGGAGGAGCGTGGTCAGTTCGCGGCGGTAGCTGCCTTCGGCCCATTGCATCCTGACATCCAGCCTTTGCTGGATCGCTCCGATCTTCACAGCCAAAAGCGTGTTGGCGGGGACATAGGCGACGACGGCCACAAGCGTCAGACAGGCGCTGGCGTAACTGCCAAGGAACTCCAGTCCGCTGACCTTGGTGGACGTTTCGATGATTTTGCCCCCGACAAAGAGGAGCGACAGGACCACGCCAGCGATGCCCATGGCAAGCCCGATGGCGCCGCCGGTCATGCCCTTGATCGATTCCTGGATGCGCTGGTCGATATTGTCCGGCACTGCGGCGTCGGACAGAATGGCGTCCACCGCCCCGTGCTGCAGGTGAAAATGCGTATGGTTGCGGTCGAGCAGTGCGTCGTTGAAACGCCGGTCAAGCCAGGCGCGCCACTTGCGATGCAGGCTCGTCGAGAAGAAGTGGCGGACTGCGGTGAAACCGACTTCCTTGAGCACGACGATCGCGGCCAAGGTCACGGCGCTTGCCAGAAGCGACTTGAGCGTTGTCGGGTTTTCCGGATGGTGGAGGAAGGCGATTGCGCTGACAAGTTCGCCCGACGCCTCGGCGAACCAGACGCTGGCCATTGCCGACAGGGCCGTAAGCACGACGATGATCGCCGCCAGTCCCCAAGCCTCCTGCCATCTGTCGGAGAACCAATAGGCCCACATCAGCCCCCAGAAGCTGCGCATCGAGGAGACGGGGGTCGGCTGCGGCGGCTTTCCCAGTTGCGGCTTCACCAGTGCAGCGCCTCCCCGCCGGTGATCAGTACGTCCCTCACTGATGTTCCCTTGTTATTGCATTCGACGCTCAACCCGCGAAGAGCGGAGTGCCGGTTGGCTCCCCCCCGGTTCGATGCCTAGCTCGCTACCCTCAAGGCTCCTGAAACGTTCCTGACCAGATGTCATGACGGAGGCGTGACGCTTCGATTCCATGGCGACGGTCAGTCGGCAGTGTCTTCAGCTGCGGTGTGTTGCATCAAACCGTCCAGGCCAACGGCAGCGAGCAACAACGATCCTCACTGCAACAGATGCTACAAACAAGTATAGTCCCTAAGCGATCGCGGAGGGAGCAGGAAAAGAACAAATGTCCGTGGACGCGGGACCGCGAAAATGGACGCCGGTGTGGAGCAACGGCCGAACGGACGGCTGATACTGACGTGGCCGTGCTCTATATGCGATGGATTAGGTAAGCGGGCTTGCAGTGCCTCCAATAGTTTCCACGCAAAAGAACCGTGGCCGGCAATTCCGTTACTGATACGCACCAAGACGAACGCGACGCGTTGCGCTATAATGTTTGCTTATGGCGACGGAAGCTGGGCAACCGATTTCACCTGTTCAAGAGCAGGACTTGCGCGGTCGCGACATGATTGCGATCGTTGAGGAATTTGTGCGCGAAGTGCATCTTCGGCACGATCGAGCCATGGATGTCGTCCCTTCGAGCCGCATCGAACGCGATCTCGGCATCGACAGCCTCGGCCGGACTGAACTGGCCTTGCGGATCGAGCGCGCATTTCGCGTGCATTTGCCCGCCGAAATCGTCGCCGGGGCGGAGACGGTCCTTGACCTTGTGCAAGCCTTGGAGCGGGCACAGCCAGCGGGGGAGCGGATCGCCGCTGGTCCGCGGCCGGCTGCCGTTCTGCCGTCCGCACCGGCCGCGACTGAGGCGCGCACACTGGTCGAGGCTCTGGAGTGGCATGCGACGCGGCATTCCGACCGCCGTCATCTGACCGTGTTGCAGGACGAGGTGACCAGTCTCGGAGCCCTGACCTATGGAGAACTTGCGACGAGAGCGCGCCGGATTGCCGGTAGCCTGATTGCCCGCGGCGTTGTTCCGGGTGACCGGGTGGCACTGATGCTGCCAACCGGCATCGATTTCTTCGTCGCGTTCTTCGGGATCCTTTACGCCGGCGCCATTCCGGTTCCGATATACCCCCCGACACGGCTTGCACAGCTTGAGGAGCATGTCCGCCGCCAGACCGGCATTCTCGGCAATGCGGGCGCCCGCCTGCTTATCACGATGCCGGAGGCACGGCGGCTCGCCGGACTACTCAGAGCGCTTGTGGACACCTTGAACGCGGTCGATTGCGTCGCCGATATAGAGAGCGCGGCAGCAGCGGTGGACCTTCCCCAATCTTGCGACCCGAATGCCGTCGCGCTCATTCAATATACCTCCGGCAGTACGGGCGACCCGAAAGGGGTCGTGCTGAGCCACGCCAATCTGCTTTCCAACATTCGTGCGATGGGCGGCGCCATGCAGGCGAGTTCGGCCGACATCGTCGTGAGCTGGCTGCCGCTCTACCACGACATGGGTCTCATCGGCGCGTGGCTGGGATGCCTCTACTATGCCGCGCCGCTTTACGCGATGTCGCCTCTGAGCTTCCTTGGAAGGCCGGCAACCTGGCTGTGGGCGATGCACAACTTTCGGGCGACCTTCTCCGCTTCGCCGAATTTCGGCTTCGAAATTTGCCTCAATAAGGTTGCCGACGCCGACCTGGAGGGCCTCGATCTCTCTTCGCTGCGTATGGTCGCTAATGGCGCGGAGCCGGTGAGCGCGCGCACGCTTCGCAGGTTCATCGAGCGGTTCGGCCGTTACGGCGTTTCCGCTGAGGCGGTGGCCCCGGTCTATGGGCTTGCTGAGAGTTCGGTGGGCCTCGCCTTTCCGCCGCTGGAACGCCCACCTGTTGTCGATCGCGTCGACCGCGATCGCTTGGCCACAAGCGGCGTGGCAGAACCTGCCAGCCCGGAAGACCATACGGCCCTTGAAATCGTGGCCTGCGGCCAGCCATTGCCCGGCCATGAGATTCGGATTGTCGATGAAGCGGGCCATGAACTCGAGGAACGGCGGGAAGGAAGGCTCGAGTTCCGTGGTCCCTCGGCGACGGCCGGCTATTTCCGAAACGACGAAAAGACCCGCGCGCTCTTCCATGACGACTGGCTCGACAGCGGCGATCGCGCCTATATGGCCGGGGGCGACGTCTTCGTCACGGGCCGCGTCAAGGACATCATCATTCGTGCCGGTCGCCATCTCTATCCGCAAGAAATCGAAGAGGCGGCGGCGGCCTTGCCGGGAATACGCAAGGGAGGGGTCGTGGTCTTCGGTACATCCGATCCGGACTCCGGCACTGAGCGAGTGGTGGTCGTCGCCGAGACGGCCCAGACCGATCCGGCTTCACGGGCATCGCTGCAGGCGCGCGTGATCGACGTCACGACCGACATCGCAGGCACGCCGGCCGACGAGGTTGTCCTGGTCCCGCCGCGGTCGGTGCCCAAGACATCGAGCGGCAAGATCCGCAGGAGCGCCTCGAAAGCGCTCTACGAGGCGGGCCGCATGGGATCCGCCCCACACAGCCTCGCGCTGCAATTCACACGCTTGATACTGTTGAGTGCCGTCCCTCAGATGTGGCGCTCTGCGCGGCTCTTTCGGGAGGCGCTGTATGCAGCCTGGTGGTGGACGGTTCTTGGCGTTGCACTGCTGCTCGGATCCCTCGCCGTGCTCGTTATCCCGCGTCTCCCCTGGCGCTGGCGTGCCGTTCGGTGGATTGCGCGCACGGCGTTCGCAGTCATGGGCGTGTCCGTCTCCACCGGGGGAACGGAGCGCATCCCGAAGAGCGGCGCGATGCTGGTCTTCAATCATTCGAGCTATGCAGATGCGCTCGTTCTGGCGGCCGGCCTTCCGGGCGAACCGGCGATCGTCGCCAAGAGGGAACTGGCCGAGCACTTCGTCGCAGGCCCGCTGCTGCGGCGCCTCGGTATTCCCTTCGTCGAACGCTACGACGTTTCCGCGAGCCTCCAGGATGCCGAGGCGTTGACAGGTCTTGCCCGCGAGGGCCGTGTGCTGGTCTTCTTTCCGGAGGGTACCCTCACCCGCAGAGCCGGTCTTTCAGGCTTCTATCTCGGTGCGTTCAAGGTAGCGGCGGAAGCCGGCCTTGCGATCCTGCCGGGGGTCATTCGTGGAACGAGATCGATGCTCCGAAGCAATCAATGGTTTCCGAGACATGTGCCGCTCAGCGTCGAGATCGGCGAGCCGATTGCGCCGTCGGGCACGGACTTCGGATCCGTTCTGCGGCTGCGCGACGCGGTACGCAGCGCAATCCTCGCCCGCTGCGGCGAACCCGATCTCGGCGGGCTGGCAAAGCCGGA
Source organism: Ensifer sp. LC384 (assembly GCF_001695865.1). NCBI lineage: Bacteria > Pseudomonadati > Pseudomonadota > Alphaproteobacteria > Hyphomicrobiales > Rhizobiaceae > Ensifer > Ensifer sp. LC384. The sequence goes on along the minus strand of NZ_MBST01000020.1, from coordinate 95,852 downwards.
ACCGCCACAAGTCGTGGCGTAGCGGCACGGTCCCTCCTGCAGTCAACGGCCGATGACAAGCGAAGGCGGCAGGTCGCGCACGCTCGGCGAACTCTTGCCGCAGGCCAAGTCCCATGGCTGGCACGGCCTGTTTTCTCGACGGGGAGAGGGCAGCATGGTATGGTTTCGCACGCACCGGCCTTTCACTCAGGAGTGTTCGGCAGGTCGGTGGAAGGGATGGCCTGCAATGAACGCCACGGGCCAGATATCCGGGTTCGGCTGGGAGCATTTCCATCATGACGCCGACATCGGGGTGCGCGGAAGTGGTCGGTCTGTTGTGGAGGCCTTCGAGCAGGCCGCCTTGGGCCTGACCCGGATTGTCACCTACAGTCCGATCGCCGCGGATATCCGGGTTGAGGTAGAATGCCGTCAATGCGACCTGGAATTGCTCTTCGTGGACTGGCTCGACGCCATCATTTACGAGATAGCGACCCGTAAGGTGCTTTTTGGGTGCTTCGCGGTGCGCATAGAGGGGCTCTTTCTGCAGGGCTCGCTTTGGGGCGAACCCGTTGACGTGGTGCGGCACGCACCAGCTTGCGAACCGAAGGGTGCCACGCTCACGGCATTGAAGGTGGCGCGAGACGACAGTGGCATCTGGACCGCACAGTGCGTGATCGACGTATGAGGCGCTTCAATGGATCCGGCTGGCTTCACGCAGATTGATCCGGTCACCTGGCGCATCGAACCGACCGGAGCGATGCGCGTGCCGGCGATCATCTTCGCGGATGAGCAACTCATCAGCGAGATGGACGATAAGGTCGGTCAGCAGGCCTGCAATGTCGCGACCCTGCCAGGAATCGTGTCTGCCTCGATAGCGATGCCCGATGCCCATTGGGGCTATGGGTTTCCGATCGGCGGTGTGGCCGCCTTCGATCCGGAGGAAGGAGGCGTGGTCTCCGCCGGCGGCGTCGGCTTCGACATCTCATGCGGGGTGCGCACGATGCTCACCGGCCTGTCGGTAGAGGATATTCTGCCGGTACAGGAGGCTTTGGCCGAAACTCTGTTCCGGCAAATCCCCGCAGGCGTCGGAAGCAGGGGAGAGATGACGCTCGACGATGCCGAGATGGACGCGATGCTCACGGGGGGCGCGCGCTGGGCCGTAGAGCGTGGCTGGGGCGAGGAGCACGACCTGGACCGGATTGAAGACGGCGGCCGAATGGAAGGCGCCAGGCCGGATTTTGTCTCGGATCGCGCCAAGGAGCGCCAGCGGCGGGAAATGGGCACGTTGGGCTCCGGCAACCACTATCTCGAAGTGCAGGCCGTGGCTGAGATCTTCGATGAACAGGCCGCTGACGCATTCGGCTTGCGTGTCGAGGGCGTCGTCGTGACAATTCATTGCGGCTCGCGCGGGCTCGGCCATCAGATCGGCAGTGAGTTCCTGAAGGAAATGGCGAGTACTGCACCGGCTGCAGGGATCATCCTTCCGGACCGCGAACTGGCCTGTGCGCCCATCAAGTCCAAGTTGGGGGAGCGATACCTCGGGGCGATGCGCGCCGGGATCAACTGCGCATTGGCAAATCGGGAGATTCTCGGCCATTACAGCCGGCAGGTCTTTGGCCGCTACTTTCCGCAGGCCAGCCTCGAACTACTGTTCGACGTTTCGCACAACACCTGCAAGCTCGAGTCGCACGTGGTGGGCGGCAAGCGCCGTGAGCTTTTCGTTCACCGCAAAGGCGCAACCCGTTCGCTCGGGGCCGGCCATCCGGTCGTTCCGCAAGCATTCCGCGCCGTCGGGCAGCCGGTCCTTATCGGCGGGAGCATGGGCACCGCCTCCTATGTGCTGGCCGGCGAGCCGACGAGCGAGGAGAAGGCGTTTTCGTCCGCATGCCATGGTGCCGGCAGGGCGATGTCACGCCATGCGGCACTCAAGCTCTGGAGCGGCCGCCAAATCGTTGACGAGCTCGCTGTGCGGGGAATTCTCATCTGCAGCCCCTCCAGCCGTGGCGTGGCAGAAGAAGCGCCCGGCGCCTACAAGGATGTCGAAGCCGTCGTGCTGGCCGCCGAGCGGGCCGGTCTTGCCCGGCGTGTGGCGCGCATGCGGCCCGTCATATGTATCAAGGGCTAGCCATAGCATCCGGCAAGATGACCATATGGCTGCAGACCAAGCCGAGGTGATCGATGTCGAGATTTCGCCGTTCGGTTTACCAGGCTGCCTTCGAAATCCGTAAAACCCTCGGTGTCATTGTGTTCGCTCATGGCAGTGGGTCGAGTCATAAGGGCCCGCGTAATGTCTACCTTGCCGAGACGCTGCGGCGGCACGGCGTTGCGAGCTTGCTCTTCGACCTCCTGAGTGAGAGGGAGGCTGCAGACCGCGCCCATGTCTTCGATATCCCGCTTCTGGCCGGAAGACTGGTTGGTGCCTACAATTGGGTCTTGGCGGCGCAAGAGAGGCGAGGGCTGCCGATCGGGATCTTCGGGGCGAATATCGGCGCGGCCGCAGCCCTCAAGGCCGCGGATCTGCTCTGGCTTCGGTTGGATCATGCCTCAGTCGTCAATCCTAAACCCGACTTTCACGACCACCTGATAGTGCGCAACTTCGCCATCTTTGATGTGTCCCCGGATCTGATCAACCTCGAACCATTCGAGATTTCTCATGGTCTTCGATGCCCGCTCAATCGCAGTCTCGATCGCCTCTGTGACGGAGGTCTTCGAACTTCCGACAAGTTCCACTTTCTTATAGACGTGGTCGCTCATGCCATCCTCCCGGTTTGCTTCGAATGGTGCTTGGCTTTTAGAAGAGGTCCACGGCAGGCTGCACGCGATAGCGCGCCGGCGCCTCCCCTAGCCTTCCGCGAAGCAAGACCACCCTCATCAGACGATCCGGGAATCATTGGCTGTTGTCAAACGACCTGCGACAACAGCGGTGAGGTGACACGTTCAGCGCAAATTTTACGCAATCACATGCAGGCCGCCGCGGAAACCGAAAATACAGCCACACTGCATGGGTGATGATATCGGCAAGCGCGCAGTGGCGCCCACAACGGTGAGATATGAGATCGGTCTAGTGTTTGGTCATGCCGCCGATACCATCGCGACCAGCGCCAATCGTTAAGGCCCCCCCGAGATCACCCACGGGCTTTGCGGCCTCCCGGCCCGTACAAGATTCGATCGCCTGTTCTCTTGGTGTTAGAATTGGGACCAACCTGCGGAGTCGGAGATGACCAGAGTAACCGCCCTGCCGGATCAGACGGACTTCGACGTGACCGCCGGCGAGACCTTGCTGGAGGCGGCCTTGAGATCGGGCTTGCCGTTCGCGCATGCATGCGGCGGGCGGGCGAAATGCTCGACCTGCCGTGTCTGGATCCTCTCTGGCTTGGAGGCCTGCCCAAATCGGAATGCCACTGAGGCTTCGATGGCGGACCGATTGCGTTTGACGGACGAGGTTCGGTTGGCTTGCCAGCTTAAACCCCAAGGCGACCTTCGTGTCCGGCGGCTGGTGTTGGACGAAACCGACATGATGATCACCAACCAACTTGGTGCAACTGCCGCGACACGTTCTGGAGAAGCCAAGCACATCACGGTGTTCTTCAGCGACATTGTCGATTTCACGGCGCTGTCGGAGAAGCTCTCTGCCTACGACGTGATGTACCTACTCAATCGCTACTTCGCCCAGGTCGGCGACATCATCGAGAAGAATGGCGGCTTCATCGACAGTTTCATTGGTGACGGGCTCATGGCCATATTCGGCATAGATGGTCGACCTGACGCACCGCTCCGCGCCGTCAATGCAGCCCTTCAGACTCTCTGCACCGTGGATCGATTGAAGCCGTTCTTTGCCTCGATGTATGGGATCGACTTCGAGATCCGCATCGGCCTCAACTACGGCGAGGCTGTCATCGGAACATTGGGTTTTGCCGGACATGGACGACTAACGGCCATTGGTGACGTTGTGAATGTGGCGAGCCGGATCGAGGCCGCCAATAAAGATGCCGGTACGCGGTTGCTGATATCCGAATCGCTCCGTAACGCGCTTGCCGATAAGGTGGAGATTGCTGACTTCGTCAGAGTGCGCCTTCGCGGTACAAGCGAGCGCTCGACGCTATTCGAAGTAGACAGGCTAAGGCCCGAAATCGACGCCGAGCTCAACGCCAAGCCCTCCCGCGAAACCATCCGACATGGCGGCCGAAGGTGGGTTTGCGCTCTTGCTGAACAAGACCTCCAGCTCCACGAAAGACGGATTCTCGACTTCGACGACTACGACATCGTCATAGTTCGCGAAGCGGATGGTTATTGCGCCTTCAACAACGCCTGCCCACATCTTCACTTGCCGCTATACGAGCGCCGCAGTCCAGCCCAGACAAAAGGGCTGCAACTCCCACACACCGAAAGTACCATTACCAGCGATCTTGGCCTCGTCTGCCGATGGCATCAAAGCTGTTTTGACCTGCTCACCGGCGAAATCAGGCAGTGGGCGCAATTACAGCAGGATGGCACTGCGCCTGGCTATGAATACGCGGGAGATATTTCGAAAAACCGCGCCAAGTTGGTTGTTTACCCGTGCCGCGTACAGGACGGCTCCGTCTGGATCGGCTTGGACTGACCACCCTGGCGTAATACTGCGCGGCGGCTTCAGCTGTCGGAACGTTGCCAATGGCCTCGACGGCGGCCCTGCCCGGTAGGGGCTATCTGCCATACCTGATGGATCTGGTTCTGAAAAGGAAGAGCAACCCAGGAAAGGTGTTCGCCCTTGCCGCGCTTCGAAGGAGGCGCCGCCATCTGGCCACGCTGAAGGCCAAGTTCGACCCGTTGCTGCCATTCGCCGATAACGCTGGGAATTTCCGGTGCTGACCCTTCTGCGACGATGGAACCGGAAACGGGAAAGATCGACACTCTGCAGCCGTCCGAAAGGGATTATTGTGGCAGCAATTACGTCTTCCAGGCTCAGATGCCCATGGCAGTGAAGTAACCTCGTCACAACTGATCAGATGGAGTATTCTATCCATCCTGGCAGACATACCGGCCATGGCGCACCCCGTGGTGGGGGCGGTAGCACTCGACGCAAGCTGATTGCATGGGGGATACTGCAGTGGAGGGGCGCGAGGCGGATGAATCAAGCGTCAGTCTCAGACAACAGGTCGAACTGCTGAAGCGGGAGCTTGACGAGGCCCTCGAGCAACAGACGGCGGCGAGCGAAATACTGCGCGTCATTCCGATCTCGACCAACTCCGCGCAGCCCGTCTTCGATGCGATAGCGAAAAGCGTAGCAAGGCTATGCGCGGCGGAATTTTGTTTCGTATTTCAGTTCGACGGAGAGTTCCTACACCCAGTCGCCTATCACGGCATATCGCGCGAAGGCATTGAAGCAGTACGTGCCAGGTTTCCGCAACGACCAAATAAAGGCAACGTCACGGGCAGAGCTTTTATCAGCGGTGTCATCGAGCAGATCCCCGACGTCTTTTCCGACCCAGATTATCAGATGCTCCAGCTGGCGGAGATCGTGTCGTACCGTAGCGCCATGGGCGTGCCGCTGTTACGAAAGGGACGTCCGATTGGATCGATCGCCGTCACTCGGCGCGCGATCGGCGTCTTTCCAGAGCGACAGGTTGAGCTGCTGCGAACATTCGCTGATCAGGCGGTGATCGCCATCGAGAACGTTCGTCTTTTCGAGGAGGCGCAAGCGCACAACCGAGAGATTGGCGAGGCGCTCGAACAGCAGACGGCGACAAGTGAAATACTTCGCGTCATCTCGACCTCACCGACCGATGCGCAGCCCGTGTTCGACACGATCGCGCAGCGTGCAGCCCGGCTTTGCGGCGCGCAGTTCTGCCACGTGTTTCGCTATGATGGCGAACTGTTGCATTTCGTGGCGCACCACCGGCTGGAACCCGAAGGCGCGGTGCTTCCAGCCCCGCCCGGTCGAGGCAGCGCGGCCGGCCGTTCGATCCTCAGCCGATCAGTAGAGCAGATAGAAGACTGGCTCGCCGATCCGGAATACACGGCCGACACCGTCATCGGCAGTCAATCCTCGAACTACAGAAGCCTGGTGGCAGTGCCCATCATACGCGGCGGCGTCGCGATCGGAACCATTGTCGTGGCACGAAGCGAACCAGGATTGTTCCCCGATCGCCAGGTCGAAGTTCTCAAGACCTTCGCCGATCAGGCCGGGATAGCAATCGAGAATGTTCGACTGTTTTCCGATTTGGAAGAACGGAATCTCGACCTGAAGGAGGCGCTGCAGCAACAAACGGCGACAGCCGATGTTCTGAAGGTCATCAGTCGGTCGACCTTCGATCTCCAGACGGTACTTGATACGCTTGTCGAATCGGCCGTGCGACTTTGCGAGGCCTATGATGCGGCCATTTTCCTAAAGGATGGAGACACTCTCTACTTGAGAGCGCATCACGGGCCAATTCCGATCGATTTCGCAGGCTGGCCGGTGTCACGGGGTTGGGTGACCGGACGGGCCGTCGTTGACAGAAAACCTATTCATGTGCCTGACCTGACGGCCGACGCCGACGAATACCCGGACGGCCAGAGCATGGCCGTGCGGATGGGGCATCGCACGATTTTAGCGGCGCCCTTGCTGCGACAGCAGCAAGCTATTGGTGGGCTCGTCATACGCCGAACTGAAGTCAAGCCATTTACTGAAAAGCAGATCGACCTTCTCCAGACCTTTGCCGACCAAGCGGTCATAGCGATTGAGAACGTGCGGCTTTTCGACGAGGTGAAAGCGCGGACGGCCGAGCTAGCCGAGGCGCTAGAACAGCAAACCGCGACGGCTGACGTACTGAAGGTCATCAGCCGCTCCGCGTTCGACCTGCAATCGGTTTTGGATACTCTGGTGGCGTCCGGTGCCCGTCTTTGCGAGGCGGACATGGCGACGATGACCCGGCCGATGGGTGACGCGCATTATCCAGTGTCCAGCTACGGCTTCTCTCAGGAATTCGACCAATATTTCCGAGCGCTCCCGCTGGAGCCGGGGCGCGGGAGCATAGTCGGGCGAACCCTGCTTGAGATCCGGCCGGTCCAGGTGGCCGACGTCCTCCACGATCCCGAGTACGCCATGCCGGAAGCGCAAAGACTTGGCGGGTTTCGTACCGTACTTGGCGTGCCGCTCCTGCGCGAGGGTAGCCCGATCGGGGTGCTCGCATTGACCCGTTCCACCGTGCGGCCATTCACGGACAAGCAGATCGAGTTGGCATCTACCTTTGCCGACCAGGCCGTGATTGCCATCGAGAATGTGCGTCTATTTCAGGAAGTGCGGGCGAGAACCGACGAACTGTCGCACTCCCTCGAAGAACTCAAGGCTACGCAGGACCGATTGATCCAGACGGAAAAACTCGCCTCACTCGGACAGCTTACCGCCGGAATTGCACACGAGATCAAGAACCCGTTGAACTTCGTGAACAATTTCTCGGCGCTGTCGGTCGAATTGATCGAAGAGCTTCAGCAGGCGCTCGACGGCGGGCCGCGCTCCGAGATCGACGCACTCGCCGAGACGATAAAGGGTAACCTTAAAAAGATCGTCCAGCACGGCAAACGCGCCGATTCAATCGTCAAGAACATGCTTATGCATTCGCGTCAGGGAGCGGGCGAGCGCAGGCCGACCAATATCAACGCCATCGTCGAGGAGAGCCTCAATCTCGCCTATCATGGGGCTCGAGCGGAGAAGCAGGGGTTCACGATCTCCCTAAGGAAATCGCTCGATCCGGTGGCCGGGGAGATCGATCTATACCCGCAGGAGATCACACGCGTGCTTCTCAACCTCATCTCAAACGGCTTCTATGCGACGAGCAAACGCGCAGCATCCGACCCCGGTGACAGTTATGAGCCGACGCTTGCGGCGGTGACCAGGGACCTCGGAGACAGCGTTGAGATCACTATCCGCGATAATGGTGTCGGAATCCCGCCAGAGGTGAGGGAGAAAATGTTCAATCCTTTCTTCACGACCAAACCCGCTGGCGAGGGGACTGGCCTCGGCCTGTCACTCAGCCACGACATCATCGTCAAGCAGCATGCCGGTTCCATCGAGGTGGAAACAGAACCCGGTCAGTACACCGAGTTTCGCATTCGACTGCCGCGGTTAACCCCGGCGATGGCAACGCCGGAGGGCAAATCATGAGCCTCCTCATTCTGGTGGTCGATGACGAGCCCGACGTCGAACTGCTTTTCAAACAACAGTTCCGCCATGACCTGCGCGCTGGTCGCTTTGTCATGGAGTTCGCGCGATCAGCATCATCCGCACTCGAGCGGATCGCCGATGCGGGCGACGTCATGCTCATTCTCATCCTGTCCGACGTCAACATGCCCGGTATGAGCGGGTTCGAACTTCTGCCGAAGGCGAGGACCGTACGGCCTGATGTGCCGGTGATCATGATCACTGCCTATGGCGATCCGGATACGAAGCGACGAGCCATGGAAAGTGGTGCGGAGGCGTTGCTGACCAAGCCGATCGACTTTATCGCGTTGCGAGAAGAAATCGACAGTCGAGTTGGGCGCGCCGCATGAGCACAAGTATCCTCGTTGTTGACGACGAGCCGGACCTGGAGATGCTTCTTCTCCAGAAATTCCGGAAGCAGATCCGCGACGGATTACTGCGTTTCCTGTTCGCCTGCGACGGAGTTGACGCCTTGGCAGTGCTTGCTGCCAACCACGACGTGGATATTGTGCTGAGCGACATCAACATGCCGCGTATGGATGGCCTGTCGCTGCTGGCCAAGCTTCAGCAGAGGGACGTGGATCTGTCCACGATAATCGTCTCGGCCTACAGCGATATGCCCAACATCCGGATCGCGATGAATCGCGGCGCCTATGATTTCGTGACGAAGCCGATCGATTTTCCCGACCTGGAGGCGACGATCGTCAAGACGATCCACCACGTGGAGACGTTGCGTGAGGCGCAGCGCCGGCAGTCGGCCGCCGAGCAGGCACGTGCGTCACTTTCCCGTTACTTTTCGCCAAATCTCGCCGAACGCCTGGCCAGCAGCGCCGACGCCCTCGATCTTGGCGGAAAACGCCGAGATGTTGCGTCGCTCTTTACCGATCTGACGGGGTTCACCACACTGGCGGAAACAATCGAGCCGAACGTGCTTGGGCAGCTCCTCAACGATTACATCGTCGGCATGACTGACATCGTGTTCGCCCACGACGGTACTGTCGCCAAGATCATTGGCGATGCACTCCACGTACTTTTCGGCGCACCGGTTGATCAGCCGGACCATGCCAGTCGCGCGATCGCCTGTTCATTCGCACTTGACGCCTTCGCACGGTCTTTCCGTGAACACTGGTGCAGAAAGGGAATAGCCCTTGGCCACACCCGGATTGGTGCGCATGCCGGCACGGCCGTAGTCGGCAACTTCGGCGGAGGAAAGTTCTTCGACTATAGCGCCTACGGTGACACCATCAATGTTGCCGCGCGCTTGGAAGCGGCCAACAAGTCGCTTGGCACACGTATTTGCGTGAGCGGCAGCCTCGCAGCGAACATGCAGGGGTTCTGCGGTCGCCCTGTTGGCGACCTCCTGCTCAGAGGCAGGGTGGAGCCGATCCGCGCTTTCGAGCCGCTCGAGGCCGAAATCTATGCCAGCGGCGCAACGCAGGCGTACATGGCTGCCTTCGAAGAGCTGGAGACCGGTGATCCTCGTGCTGTAGCTTCATTCGCTGCGCTGGTTGGTCGCAATCCGGAGGACCCGCTCGCTGGCTTTCACCTGAGGCGACTAATGAACGGCGAATTCAGCACAACCATCAACCTCAAGAATTTGCACTGAGTGTCTACTGCATAATTCCTTAAATCGGAATCGATTTAAGGGCAAAATTATGCAGCAATTCAAAGTGTTACAGCGACCTTTGCGCGTCTAAATAGACGCGCGGCGCTGTAGCCTTCGGATCCGGTCAGGACCGACCTGAAGGGCCAGATCTCCTGCTCCAAGGCCGAGGCGTACGCCGACCGCGGTGTTCCCTTCATCGAATGAAGCAGTCGAGCGTTCCTTTGAATTAACGATCCCGAGTGTGCTCATGCGCATCGGAGCCTGAGCGCGGCCTACGAGGCAGGTCACGTTTTGCCTGCGCAGCGCGGATGGCATGTCGTTCTCTGCCGGATCCGTCCGTGGGCTGCAGCATCTTGCGAAATTCATCCCGTTTCTCGTGTATGGATGCAATCACCAGGCCCATCGGAATGCCGATGCCAACGAGCACTGCTTGCGAGAGCTGGAGGCTGGCTTCGATGGTCTCCGGCACTGCATCAGTGACTTTCAGCTCGTACAATTCAGTTGCGTGCACCGCATCCCGCGCGCGGGCGACGATGGGAAGTTCCGACCGCTCCGATCTCGCAGCGCGGACGATAGATTCAACCGCCTCGGCATTGTCCAAGGTCACGACAAGCGCGCGGGCGTTCTGGATTCCACAACGTCGAAGCAACTCGATCCGGGTGGCATCGCCATAATAGATCGTAGGACCGCGAGCTCGCTCATTGGCGACGAGCACGGGATCGGCGTCGATTGCGAGGAACCTCAATCCGTGCCGTGTGAGCATCTCGGCGACCAACTGTCCGACACGCCCGTATCCGACGACGATCACGCGCTCCAGACCATCGTCATGCTGGGGCGTCAATCCCGCGAATGCAGGTTCATCCATACCGGCATATGCTCGACCGCGGCCCAGTATACGGATCAGCAGGGGGATGCCAACCATCGTCAAAGTAGCCGCGACGGTGGCAGTGGCGCCGGCTTCGTCAAGGACGACGTTGCCCGCCACAGCTGCACCGATAAGGATCAATGCGAACTCGCCGCCGGGGCCCAGTACAACCGCCAGCTCGCCGGCACTCCGGTTCGTCAAGCCCGATAGGCGCGCGATGGGGAACAGGATAACTGCCTTTATGGCAAACAAGCCGATCGCGACACCCACTGTAACGAACGGGTTGGCGATGATCTCCGAAAGATCCAGACGGGCTCCAACCGAGACGAAGAAGAGGCCAAGCAGAAGACCCTGGAAGGGTTGGATCGTGACCTCGATCTGCCGACGATACTCGGTTTCAGCCAGCAGGAGGCCCGCGATGAAGGCGCCCAGAGCCATGGACTGACCACTGAGCGCTGTGACAAGGCCAGAGCCGATCACGACCAGGAGGCATGCTGCGACGAACAACTCGCTGCTCTTTGTTGTCGCGACCAGCTTAAACAGGGGCCGAAGAATTAGGCGACCCAGCCCGGCCATTGCGAATAACGCAACTGCGGCAGGCGCTAGCGCATACAAAAAGCCGGCGCCGAGTCCCGTCCCTCCACGAGCACCCAACATCGTCACCATGAAAAGGAGAGGCGCCACCGCAAGGTCCTGGAAGAGCAGCACGGCGAAACTTGCGCGTCCAACCGTGGTGTTCAGCAGTTTGCGCTCGACAAGCGACGGCAGAATGATAGCCGTCGATGACATCGCGAGCGCGCTGCCAAGCACCACCGCCGAAGCTGGAGTTTGACCCAGCAAGCCCGCGACGGTCGCGAGGACGGCTGTTGAGGCGAGAACCTGCAAGCCCCCTAGCCCGAAGACGAGTTTGCGCATTAGCAGAAGGCGGCTCCACGACAGCTCGAGCGCGATCATGAAGAGCAGGAATGCTACGCCGAATTCAGCAAGATGCGCGATCTGTCCGACATCTGTTATGGAGATTGCAGAGAGCCACGGCCAATCTCTCGCGAGAGCTCCGAGACCGAAGGGGCCAAGCATCATGCCGGCGGCGAGAAATCCAAAGACCGGGCTCAATTTTAACCGCCCAAACAGAGGCACTATTACGCCGGCCGTCGCCAGAAACAGCAGAAGCTCCTTGTAATTTTCTGGTCCTGGCGTCATCGATAGCTCACAAACTTTGACCCAAGGCGCAACGCGCGCAGCCGCTTTTTACTACGAGCCGATGCGCACCACCGCTCGTAGGAGCACACTTCGTGTCCTCAGACGGATTCTACTCTCATTTCAGATGATGGTGTCTCCGGTGCGATGATAGTACCGGGCCAGCGGTTCAAATCGGCGACGAATAAAGACTACCTCTATTTTCGTGGCTCGCCGCGCCGGCAGTTCCCTTCGATCCATTATGCCATCTCTTCAGTACGGAACGAGAATGCCACTCACTCCCACGCGACGCTCTGAGGTTTGAAGAAGCGGTACGACTACGACCTCTCCTTCCATAGGTCAGTCTAAGATTATGTGGGGTACAAACCGCGACAAATTCGCGGTGATGCAAGTACGATCCTCGCGGATGCCGAGGCCACAAGAACGGTCGCCGACAATCCAGCTCCCCAGCACCGCGTAGCCAGCCTCACTGTGAAACAGCGGCGCATACGCTTGTATCACGAAGCCTTCGTCGCCGTAGCTGCCCCCCAGAGACAGGAACTCCCTGCCGTCGCGATAGACACTTACATTCTCGCCTTCACGGGAAAGCAATGGCTTGCGGACGTAGTTTGAAAGCGGTGGGGGATCGTCGGGAAAAAAACTCGGCAGAAGGTTTGGATGGTTCGGATACCGCTCCCACAAGAATGCAAGAAGACCTTTATTTGCGAGAACCGCCTTCCAGGCGGGTTCAACGAAGATCGATCCTGATTGGGGCAGATGAGAGCTGAAGCCCTCCCGAAACATAAATTCCCAGGGATAGAGTTTGAAACATCGATCGATGACGCGGTCCTTCAAATCCGTGAAGCGGCCAATGCCATCCACGCCAATATCACGAACGTCGAGTAGCTCGACGCGGTGACCGCCTTGCACAGCGCAATCCATGAGATAGACCGTCGTGCCGCGATCTTCCTCATTGTCTGTCATTGCGGCGAAATGGAAAATGGAGCTTGTGTCGAATTGTTGGAAAGCTTCGACCAAGCTCTCCTGCAGGGAGTTGAACTGATCGGCATTGGCCGGCAAAACACCGAGCGCAACCTGATCCGTCAGCCAATTATTCTGAAAGAAAGCCGACTCGAAAATCGAAGTCGGTGTGTCAGCATTGTACTCGAGAAGTTTGGCGGGTCCGCTGCCGTCATAGGCCAAATCAAACCGGCCATAGAGATGTCGCTCGCCCTGTTGCCAGGAGCGACGAACGACCTCACGGAACTCTTCCGGGATCGCTAACCGATGAAGCTTTTCATCACTCCCCACAATGTCTGTGACGAGTTCCATGCACATTGCGTGAAGTTCCTCGCTCGGACCTTCGATTTGGGTTTCAATCTCCTCAAGCGTAAACACGTAGGCCGCGTCATCAAGCCAATACGGCTCGCCATACATTTCGTGGAAGCCAAAGCCGACGGCACGTGCCTTGTCCTGCCAATCCGGGCGTGCCGGCAGACTTATTCGGTGCATGTCAGCCGCCAAATCCAAACGAGAACGAACGTCCGCCAAATCCTTGGCGCGCCACGGTTCGTGTGTTCACATTGACTGGCTTTACACTGTATCGGGAAGACGAGGCGCTGGCGCTCTGCGAGCCGCGGGCAGGCGCGGGCGTCGTCGTCACTGTTTGGCCGGAGCGCGTTCTATAGATGGGGGAGCCGGAGTACCCTCCACCACCACCACCGCCTCCCTGCTCCTCCTCTCGGCGGCGGTACTTGTAATAATCGTCAATTTTCTCGAACCCGGTAGACAGCATGTATCCTGCCATAAAGGGGATGAAGAAACTGCCCGCGCTTCCGCTGCCGTCGGCGCCGCGCGCCTGAGTGCATTGTGCCCACCCGTATTCTGCTTCGCATGCGGCGCGACGATCGAACCGCGGAGCGCCCGCCAGATGGGCGCGCATAGCGTCCTGATAAGCGGTCCGGCAAACTTGCTCATCCATGCCGGCCTGCATGCACTGGTCTACGGATTTGAACATGACATCTTCGGCAGGTGGGTTGTCGCCGCAACTCGCCAACGCAAGGCCGGAGGCCGCAATGGTGCCGAGGGCAAGGATAGGAGGCGTGCGGCCGGAAAGTCGTCTGCGCATCGGAGCTTCCTCAGTAGGTCATGCAAGCGGCATTGAGAATGCCGCCCGCCAGGGCAATTCCTCCGCCCCAGAGACCCGCGGCCATATCCCCCCGCGTTATCTTCTCGTGGAGACCTGGCATTGTGAATCCCGCGAGGAAGAAGGCGAGCACTTGCATGACAATGCCAATGACCGCCCAGATGACGTAATCGAGAATGCTCACTGAATTGGCTGCGGCCGAGGCAAGCGGCAAACTGAACCCGATCAGGGCACCCATGAACGCGGTGACGGCAGCCAGGTTTCCCGATCGGATCAATTTGGCCTCCGCATGGGGAGTGAGGTGGGTGTAGACGGTCGCAAAGATCGCATAGGCAGCTAAGCCGATAGCGAAATAGGCGAGAAAAGCTGGCAGCCCTGCAACATAACCAAACATCCTTAGTCTCTCCAAAATACTATTGAAACGCGTCTTCAGTCACGTCGGACGCAGGCCGGGCCGGCCCGCCGGCGCCTACCCAGGGCTCGCTCTTGGCCCAGGCAGCGACCGTGTCCCGCTGCGCCTGCCGCCGACGATCGCAGTGCACAACGCGTCAAGGCGCAGCTTCAGTGCCTACTCTTCTGCCCGCGGGTCGTCGGATCGAGCTCGACAAGCACCCCGCCCTTTTGCACTCGGATGCCGTTGATCGCATTTGCGGTGAATACCCGGCCCGGTTCTTTTTACTCGACGATCTTGCCCGGCCGACCGGCTGGATCTTGCCTGTGCGGTCGCGACGATGTCGCCACCGCCGCGAGCAATGTCACAAGTAGCTAGCAATATGCAACTGGCGTCAGCGGGATCCCAGGCTAAATAAAGCAATATATGTCAGGATGTTATCGTAGAGGACGCACATGATTAGTACGACATTTGCGGGGGCGGATTCCATTTTCAAATGCAACAGAGACAAATTGGCCATGGTCTCTGGAGGATGGACGTGGCCCGCTCGTTTGTGCAGTTGAGTATGAATGAACGACGCGTCATTGCGCGGATGCATAAGAAAAAGATCAGCCAGGCTGAGTTCGCGCGGTCGCGAGCCTATTCCGCCGGGCATTGAGGTCACGCTTCAGTCTGAAAACGGCATGCTTGGAATTGGACCTTTCCCCTTCGAAGGGGAAGAGGATCCCGATTTGATCAACGCAGGCAAGCAAACAATCAGCGAGTTGGCAAGTAGCAGTTATTTTTCGAGCTCCGACAGTTTCGCCATGATCCGCGGTGGCCACATCGACTCGACGGTCCTCGGCGCCATGGAGGTCAGCGAAAGTGGCGATATTGCCAACTGGATGATCCCAGGCAAAATGATCAAGGGGATGGGCGGAGCCATGGACCTGGTCGCGGGCGTCAAAAAGATCGTCGTGCTGATGGAACACGTGTCAAAGGATGGCTCGCTGAAGTTCATACCCTCCTGCAGCCTGCCGCTGACCGGCCGCGACGTCGTGGACATGATCATAACGGATCTTTGCGTCTTTGAGCGCCAATCTCCTGCCGCACCATTTTCGCTGATCGAACTGGCTGATGGCGTGTCTGCAGATGAGGTCGCATCGAAGACGACCGCCCGCTTCCTGAGATGAAGCCCAGCGCCGCTACGCCCATCGGTCGCCCACCAACGCTCTTCATCGAATAGAAGTTGGTCGCATCGTGGAAATAGAGATCGGCGTGCTGCGGACTGATATGATGAAACACACCGGCAATGGTGCGGCGGGTCCGGGAATTGAAGCCTTCCACCGAATTGACGTGAACCGCATCGCGAACATACTCGCGACTGGAACTGGAGACATTGCAAAGATGGATGGGGACGATCTATCTCGTCTATTTTTAGGTATCAGTGGCGGACACGCTGGCCGAAATGCAATGCGATGCCGCTGAAGGCAACCCGTGCGCGTGCTGCCCGACCCGTCAATTAGCAAGAACAGAGACTGCACCGAGACGTGCGACATAGCCCAGGCTCACCGGGTTGAAGTGAGGCAAAAGCTGGAAGAGCTACAGGCGCTGGAAGCAGCCAGATCAGAGCGCGCCGCATAAATCCATAAGCATCCAGCACGAGCGCGCCCTCCGTGGCAGATCCCCGGCCCTTCATCCCTGTGGCAGTGAGGTCGCGGAAACGCTTCTTCCGTGCGGAAAGAGGACACCGCCAATCCCAAGTTCCAGCAATTAGATGCCTAGCATCGCACGCATGGCGGCCTGCAGGTCCTCGAAGCAGCGGAAACGGGTTTCATGCCTGTCGGCGATCTCGCCGCTTGCCGGCTCATAGACCATCGAAACGGAACTGAGGGCGGCCATGGCGGCTGCGACATCGGCGAAAGCGCCGGAAGCGACCACCCCGAGGATGGCAGAGCCGAGGAGGACTGGCTCTTGCGCGCGCGGCGCGACGACCGGCTTTCCACAGGCATCGGCAAGCAGTTGACGCACGAGATCGCTCTGCCCCGCCCCGCCGCTGATCACCACGCGTTCGACCAAGGCCCCTTCCCGCGCCTGCGCCTCGATGATCTGCCGCAATCCGTAACCAATGCCACACAGACCGGCGATGTAAAGCGCGACGAGGCTGTCGACATTCCGCTCCATGCCGAGGCCGGCGATGACAGCCCTTGCATGCGGATCGGCAAAGGGCGCGCGGTTGCCGAGGAATTCCGGCACCACATGCAGGCCAGTGGCAAGATGGACGGCGTCGGACAATGAGGAAGCCTTGGCGGAAGCCATCTCGGCCAAGAAGACGGGCAGCGAGCACCCGCGTGCACACGCCTGAGCCGCCGCTTCCGGCGCGGCGGGATGGAATGCGAGCAGTTGATCGATAGCAGCACCCGCGGCGCTCTGGCCGCCTTCATTGAGCCACAGGCCCGGCAGCATGGCCGAGTAGTACGGCCCCCATACTCCGGGCACGAAGACAGGCTCCTGCGTCGAGGTCATGGTGCAGGAGGAAGTACCGAAGACATAGGCGAGGTTCTCGGTCGACCGGCCGCCGATGCCGACCGTGCCGATCCCGCCGGCGTGGGCGTCGATCATGCCCGCAGCAACTGCCGTACCGGGGTTCAGGCCCATGGCCGCCGCCGCGTCGGGCGTCAGCCCCTGCCCCAGCCGCGTGCCCGGCTCGACAATATCAGTACCGATTCGACCAAAGCCCTCTTCGGCGAGTTCCGCGAGGCCGACCTTCTCGAAATAGCTCGGATCCCAGCGCTTCTCGTGCGCGAGATAGGTCCATTTGCAGGTGACGGTGCAGGTCGAACGGGCGAGATCGCCCGTTGCCTTCCAAGTGAGGAAATCGGCGAGATCGAAGAACTGCCAGGCCGCACGAAAAACCTGCGGCCTGTTCTCTTTCAGCCAAAGCAGCTTCGGCGTCTGCATTTCCGGCGAGACGCGCCCGCCGACATAGCGCAGCACGTCATGGCCGATCGCGTTGATGCGCTCCGCCTGCCCGACGGCCCGGTGATCCATCCACACGATGATGTCGCGCTCCGGCTTTTCTGAGGAACCGACGGCGAGCGGCGCTCCGCCCTCACCGAGCACCACGAGCGAGCAGGTGGCGTCGAAGCCGAGACCGATCACCGACGCCGGGTCGACACCTGCACTAACCACGGCCTCGCGCACGCTCGTGCAGACAGTGTCCCAGATTTCCGTGCTCGATTGCTCGACGATCGCGCCCGCCGCGCGGAACAGCGAAATGTCCCGCTTGGCGGAGGCGAGCATGGCGCCCGAAAGGTCGAACAGGCCGGCCCGCGCACTACCGGTGCCAACATCGACACCTACGACGTAGCGGGAATTGCATTCCGAGGACTGGGTCATGGGCCAAGCTCGCTGACATTGCTGGTTGCCGAAAGTTCTACCGGCCCGCGACGAAGTCGGCCATGCGGCGGATCAGGAAAGCACCCACCGTCGCGCCGGCATCCTGCAAACCGACGGTCTTTTCCTGGAAGGCCGCCGCCTTACCATGCTGGGCGAGCATGGACTTGGTGCCCTCCAGTGCCTGTTCCGCCACATCCGCCGTCACGTTGAGCGCATCCGAAAGCGCCGCACCACCGGAAGCCTCAGCTTCCAGCCTCACCGCGATCGGGTCGAGCACGTCGAGCAAGGTCTTGTCGCCGACCTTGGCCTTGCCGCGCTCGGCGACACCGTCGCGATAAGCACGCCAGAAGGCGGCCATATCAGCGGCATTCAGCGTTTCCTTGCCTTCCACGGCCTTGCTTGCGCGCAGGAACCCGGTCGCCGTCAGCGTTCCCATGGTGGAGGGAGCGGTACGAGCCATGGTGGCGCCGGCGGTGCGCAGCAGCTTGGCGATGCCCGCCGCCTCCCCTTCCGCTTCGAGCGCTTCGGCAGCAGCGGCGAAGGACTTGCTCATGGTGATGCCGAGGTCGCTGTCGCCCACCTTGCCATCGAGCGCAATGAGGAATTCGCGCTGTTCGGCAAAGAGGCCCTTCCAGCTCTTGAAGAGGTCGATGAGGTCAGCGGCGTTCAATGTCTGAAGCGTCATGGCATCACTCCGCAACGTGCTGGAAGAATGGTGTGTTGGCCGGAGCGGCGACCAGGCGGTCCAGTTCATCGTCGAGATGCAGGATCGAGATCGAGGCGCCGGCCATTTCCATCGAAGTGGCGAACTCGCCGACCCAGACGTATTTTGCGGTGACACCACGTACATCCAGTAGTTGCGAGACGCGGCGGAAGAGGATGTAAAGTTCTTCCAGCGGCGTGCCGCCGAGGCCGTTCATCAGTACGGCGACGTTGTCGCCCTGCTTGTAATCCGTTTCGGCGAAGATGCGGTCCATCATCTCGTCGACCACGGCATCGGCCGGCGCCAGCTTCTTGCGGCTGATGCCGGGCTCGCCATGGATACCCATGCCGATTTCCATCTCATCGTCGCCGATGGAGAAGGTGGCATGGCCGATTTCCGGAACGACACAGCTCGAAAGGGCAACGCCAATTGTGCGGGTACGCAGGCGCGCCTTGTCGGCAAGACGCGCGACCTGGTCGAGCGGAAGGCCTTCCGCGGCGGCCGCGCCGGCAGCCTTGTAGATGAAGAAGATGCCGGCAACGCCGCGACGCTTGTGCTCCTCGCCAACGACCGACGAGGCGACGTCGTCATTGCCGACGACCTGCTTGACGGCGATGCCGTCGAGATCGGCAAGTTCCGCCGCCATGTCGAAGTTGATGATGTCGCCGGTATAGTTGCCGTAAATATAGAGGACGCCGGCACCTTGATCGATGTGCTTGGTCACCTGGTACATCTGCTCGGCGCTGGGCGACTGGAAGACGCCGCCGACGGCCGCGCCGTCCAGCATGCCGTCGCCGACGAAGCCGAGGAAGGTCGGGAGATGCCCGGAGCCGCCGCCTGTGGCGATACCGACCTTGCCGGGCCTGGTCTTCGCCGTGACGAGGCAACGCAGGTCATCGGCCGTGTAGGTGACGGCGGGATGCGCCTTGTAGATACCTTCCAGCATTTCGTCGACGAAATTGACGGGATCGTTCAGGAATTTCTTCATGGATTTCCTCCGGGAATGGGGGGGTTATTTCTTGCGTTGTCGCGTGACGAAGAAGGCGGCGGCCAACAGGATGAAGCTGCCGACGACCAGCCGCTGCCAGGTGCTGGGAATGCCGACCATGACGAGCACGCTGTTGAGCACGACGATCAGGAGCACGCCGAGAAGAGTGCCGAGAACCGTGCCCGTGCCGCCGGTGATGCGCGCCCCGCCGAGCACGACGGCGGCGATGACGTTGATCTCGGTACCGACGAGATCGAAGGGATTGGCCTGCCGGTTGGCGCAGACATGGATGATCCCGGCAAGGCCCGCGAGCGCGCCCGCATAGCCGAACAGGAAGACATGCACGGTGCGCAGGCTGTAGCCGAGGCGGCTAGCGATGTCGGCATTGCCGCCAACCGCGAAAATGGCGCGGCCCATCAGCGTGCGGTTGAGTATCCACCAGGTCCCGAACGCCGCGATGGGCAGGACGAGGAAATAGAACGGCAGTGTGATGAGCGCGCCATTGGCAGATTCGAACTGGACGAGCGGCATGCGGCCGAAGGCCCCCATCTGCGGCGGCAGCGACATGATCCAGACCGTGCCTATGAAGGAGAGCAGGAAGCCGCGGAAGAGATACTGCGTGCCGATGGTGACGATCAGCGACGGCACCTTCAGGTGATGGACGAGCAAGCCGTTGATGATGCCGAGCGCCGCCCCGCCGAGCGTCGCCATGAGGATAACGACGACGATGGGCAGATTGGGCAGATAGCTCTGCACGAGCACGGTCATCGAATACATGGTGAAAGCCGCAATCGCCGTGAAGGACACGTCAATGCCGCCCGCCGCCAGGATGATGAAGACGCCGAGTGCGAACAGTCCCATGACCACGCTGGCGCGGCCGATGTCGATGAGCGTCGAGGGCTGCAGGAAGGCCGGGTTGACCACGGCGACGATCACGCAGATCGCCACCAGCAGCAGGAAGGTAATGGTCTCCGGACGGCGGCGCACGTGCTCCCCGAAGCTGAAGGAACGCGACTGGCCGGCGGCGCCGTGGAGTTCATCGGTCCGTGAAACGCTCATTGCAGAGTCTCCGTCGTGGTCGTCAGCATCGCCTTGTAAAGCTGGTCTTCGGTTGCCTGCTCCGCATCCACTTCTGCGACCACCCGGCCGCTGTTCATGACGAGGATGCGGTCGGCGTTCTGCAGGAGTTCGGGCAGGTCATCGCTGACGATGACGAGGCCCATGCCCGCTTCAGCGAGCGCCTGGATGACCCGGTAGATCGTATCCTTGGAGCCGACATCAACGCCGACGGTCGGCCCATGCAGCACGAGCAGTTTCGGCGCAATGCTCAGCCAGCGGCCGATCAGCACGCGCTGCTGGTTGCCACCCGAGAGCGCGCCGACCGGCAGATCGAGATTCCTGGTGTTGAGGCGCATTTCCTCGGACAGGCGGGCTGCAATCGCGCGCCCCTCCTCCCGGTCGACGACGCCTAACGAATTGGCGAGGCGCGAGACGATGAGCGCGATCTCGTTCTCGAAAATCGACTTGTCGAGGAAGAGGCCTTCGGCAAGCCGGTCCTCCGGCACGTAGCCAATGCCTCGCTCGATGGCCTCTGCGGGCGATCGCACCGATACCGCCTTGCCATCAAGCGCCACGACACCCGCGGTCGCAGGGGCCACGCCGGTCAGGGCCATGGCAAGTTCGTTGCGCCCGGAATCGGCAAGGCCCGTGATGCCGAGGATCTCGCCCTTCTTGACGGCAAAACTCATCCCCCGCACGCCATCGGCGACAAGACGATCGACTTTGAGGAGCTCGACATCGGACGGCTTGCCGGTGCGATAGCGCTGCGCATCGATGGAACGGCCGGTCATCAGCTCGGCCAGTTCCTTCTTGCTGTAGTTCGCAATCGGCCCCTGCGCGACGCACTGGCCGTCGCGGAAGACGACGGCATGGCCGCCGATGCGGTAACATTCGTCCAATTTGTGCGTAACGAAGAGCACGGCGACGTTTTCGGAGCGCAGGCGCTCGACGACGCGGATGAGATTGTCCACCTCGCGGCGCGTCAGCGACGTGGTCGGCTCGTCCATGATCACGAGCTTGGCGCGGGTCGCGATTGCCCGCGCGATGGCGACAAGCTGGCGGGAAGCGAGCGGCAGATCGGAAACGATGGTGTTGAGGAAGGCGCCGTCGGTCGGCAGGCCCGCGGCGGCAAGCGCCCGTACCGCCGTTTCCCGCAGTCGCTTGCGGTCGAAGAGGCGCGCGAGGCGGCCATTGGCGTTTACCAACTGCTCGTTCAGCGCGACGTTCTCGGCGACGGTGAGATTGGGCAGCAGCGACAAGTCCTGGTAGACGGTCTCGATGCCGGCGGCGAGCGACTGGATCGGCGTCAGCGACGAAAAGGACTCGCCGCCAAGCACGATCTCCCCCGATGTCGGCGCATGGGCGCCCGACATGATCTTGATGACGGTGCTCTTGCCGCAGCCGTTCTCACCGAGAAGATGATAGGCCTCGCCCGGCTGAAGCGTGAGGTCGATGCCGCGCAGGGCATGGACGCCGCCGAACCACTTCTGGATGTTTCTCAGTTCAAGGAGCGCTGCCGACTGCTGCGCGGTATGTGCTTGTGCCGCCACGGAAATTGTCCTCATGCTGACCGGCGCGTCGCCACGCCGGACGGGTTCGGCCGGAAGGCAAGCCTCCCGGCCGGCTGACGGTTTGCCGGATTAGAACAGGTGTTCCTTGTAGGTCGCCTTGTCGGCGAGCACCATGCCGTTGCCGAGGATAAGCAGGCCCTTGCCCGGACCCTGCTTGACCGAGACCTTGTTGTAGCCTTCGACGCCGAGGTCCATACCGTCGGTGACGTCCTTCTTCTCCAGCAGCAGCTTGGCGACGGCATTCATCGCCATGCCGGCCTTCTGCGGATCCCAGAAGCCGATCGCCGTGATGGCGCCGGATTCCAGAAGGTCGGACGACGGGTTCGGCAGGCCGGTCCCGACGAGGCAAACCTTGCCGCTCAGGCCCGCCTCGTCGATCGCGCGGCCGACACCGAGAACGTCGTTGCCGGCCGAGGTCTGGAAGCCCTTGATATCCGGGTGCTTGCGCAGGATTTCCTTGGCCTTCTCGTACGTGCCGTTGGCGTCGTCGAAGGATTCGTTGTTCGGATCGACGAGCTCCATGCCGGTATATTTCTTGGCGTTCTCCTCGCCCGCGCCGACCCACTGCATGTGCGTGCGGCTGCCGAGCGAACCGACAAAGGTTGTCCATTTGCCTTCCTTGCCCATGCACTCGGCCAGGCGCTCGTTCAGCGCAGCGCCGTAGTCGGCATTGTCGAAGGCCTCAACGTCAGCGTTGGTGTTCGTCTGGTTGTCGGCTTCATGGGTCACGACAACGATGCCTCGCTCCATGGCGCGCTGGAACGTGCCTTCCAGAACGGCCGGATCCATCGGCACGACGGCAAGCGCGTTGACGCCCTTGGCGACGAGGTCATTGACGATCTGAAGCTGCTGGGCCGAGTCCGCCGTCGCCGGGCCGCTCTGGCTTGCAACGACACCCGGGTTGGCTTCCTGGTAGGCGACGACGCCGGTGTTCATGCGGTCGAACCACGGAATGCCACTGATCTTGACCACGGTGGCGATCACAGGCTTTTCCTGGGCGACCAGCGTGCCGATGGAGCCCGCGAGCGCGACGGCAGCAACCGTGGTTCCAGCCAGTACCTTCTTTGAAAATGACTTCATGTTTTCCTCCACGAATTTTCCCTCCTGTTTTCACTTCGGCGCTTGAGGGACAGGCACCGAAGGGGTTTGCGAGCGGCGGCCCGGAGACAGGAAGCCAGCGATGTCGTAGCGTCCGACGGCCAGGAACGTCAGCAACAGCAGGCCCCAGGCGAAATCGCGCACGAAGTTGGAAAGGCCGCTGAAATTGAGCAGGCTCGACATGAGCTGCAGGGCGATGGCGCTCAGCACGACACAGATGACACGCCCGTAGCCGCCTTCCGGCTTCACGCCGGCCATCACCGCGATGAGGATGGCGATGAGCAGGTAGGAGCTGCCGTAGTCGAACTTCACGTTGACGTTGCGCGCCGCGATGATGACGCCAACAAGGGCCGACAGCGTGCCTGAGATCGCATAGGTGGCGATGATCACGCCGTTCTTGGGGAAGCCCGCATAGACCGCTGCCTTGGGATTGGTGCCCATCAGCATGAGCCACAGGCCATACGGCGTGAACTTCAGCAGCGCGGCAACCACGCCGGCGACCAGCACGAAGACGAAGAAGCTGATCGGGACGGCGGCGATCATGTCGTTGCCAATGCTGGACAGCAGCGCCGGACTGCCGACCGTCACCGCCTTGCCGCTGGAGACCACCACCGCAAGGCCCATGAAGGCCATCTGCGTGCCGAGCGTGCAGAGAATCGGCGTGATGTTCAGCCGCGAAATGAGGAGGCCGTTGATGACGCCGCCGGCAAAGCCGACGAGGAGCGCGCCGGCGATGAAGGCGAGACTGAAGGCCGCACCACTCTCCGTCGCCGACAGAAAGGACGAGACGATGACGGCGGAGAGTACGCCCGAGAGGTTGGCAAGTGCGATGCCCGACAGGTCGATGCCGCCATTGCCGGCGCACATTGCCAGCATGACGCCAATGGCCAGAAGGCCGATTTCCGGCACCTGGCTCGCCATGGACTGGAGATTGAAAACCGAGAGGAACGTGCCGCCGGAGATCAGGGCGCCCGCCACGAGCAAAAGGCCGTTTATGACAACCAGCATCGCCAGCTGCCCGCCGGTTTTTTGCATAATCCCCTCCCAACCGTTTACTAAACAAACTGCATTTTCACTAAAACGCTAACAAAGGAAATTTGCGCTGACAAGCCCAATTTTCGCGACATATCGGTTGCGAAAGGCGAAAAATTGCCCTAGGCGTCGCAAAGGCTACCTAAATCGTTTAGTAAACTTGTTAGCAGTCGCAGCATAAAGAGGCCCTAACCTCCACATGAAGAAACCGGGAAAACTGACCATCAGGGACATCGCGGAGGCGGCGGGCGTATCGGCCGCGACGGTTTCGCTCGTGTTGAACGGCAAGGGGGAAATTTCCGGAGTGACGCGTGCGCGCGTGCTAGAGGCGGTGGCAAGCCTGAACTATGTGCCGCGCGCCACGAAAAGCAGCACGGAACCCGGCGAAACACTGCGCTTCCTGAAGATCGCCAAGCACGGCCACACCGTGAACCGGGATCACAGCGTCTTCATCTCCGACTATATCGACGGCATGTCTGCTGAGGCGACGCGGCGCAACTACACGCTGGAAGTGGTGAGCTTCGAGGGCCAGCCGATCAGCACTGTGGCGGAATCGTTAGCCGGCGCGCCGATTTCCGGCGTCATTGCCCTCGGCACGGAGTTGACGGAAGCTGATATCAGGTTGATCCAGGGCCTCGGCCTGCCGACGGTCTTCATTGACACGTTCTACGATGTGCTCGACGCCAATTTCGTCGACATGAACAACGAGGACGCCGTCTACAAGGTGCTGTCCCGCTTCCGCATGCAGGGTTTCCAGCGCATCGGCTTCGTCGCCTCCCATGTCGATACGACCAACTTCCGCCTGCGCCGCGAGGCGTTCTTCAAGAACATGGCGCGCCTCGGCTTGCCGGTGAACGAGGCCGATATCCTTTCGGTGGAATCGACCTATGACGGGGCCTATCTCGATACGCGCACGCTGCTCGCGACCGGCCTCGACCTCGCCGAATGTTATTTCTGCACGAACGACATCATCGCCTACGGCTTCATCCGGGCGCTCAAGGAGCACGGCATCGCCATACCGCAGGACGTCTCGATCATCGGCTTCGACAACCTTCCGCAGAGCGGCACCATGGAACCCGGCCTGACGACGATCGATGTCTCGAAGCGCAAGATTGGCTACCTCGCCGTCACCGTTCTCGACGACCTCATCGCCGCCGCCGAACCGCAGCCGCCGGTTAAAATCCTCGTCGGCGCGGACCTCGTGCTACGTGCCAGCCATGAGCACGGCGCACCGAAGGCGACGTACAGCCGTCCCGCGCGGGCGGCGCGGCAGTCGGCGGAATAGTCCGAAGGAGAAGCGATTATGGAATACAGGACACTTGGCCGCACGGGGCTCAAGGTTTCGGCCATTGCAATGGGCACCTTCTCCTTCGGCGGGGTCGGCGCATTTTCCCGGGTAGCGAACCAGGGGGTTCCCGAGGCCCGGCGTCTCATCGACTGCTGCATCGACGGCGGCGTCAATCTCTTCGACACCGCCAACATGTATTCGCTCGGCCGCTCGGAGGAAATTCTCGGCGAGGCGCTCGGCGAAAAGCGCAATAGGGTGCTGATCTCATCGAAGGCGCGCATGCGCATCGGCGACGGGCCGAACGACGAGGGGACCTCGCGCTACCATCTGATCCGCGAGTGCGAACTGAGCCTCAAGCGCCTGAAGACCGACCATATCGACATCTACTTCATGCACGAATGGGACGGCGTGACTCCGGTCGAGGAGATGCTCTCGGCGCTCGACACGCTGCGCCAGCAGGGCAAGATCCGCTATATCGGCTGCTCGAACTATTCCGGATGGCATATCATGAAGGCGCTGGGCGTGGCGGAGGCGAAAAACCTGCCGCGCTTCGTGACCCAGCAGATCCACTACACGCTGGAAGCACGCGAGGCGGAATACGAGCTGCTGCCGATTTCGGTCGATCAGGGCCTCGGCGTGATGGTCTGGAGTCCGCTAGCCGCCGGTCTTCTCTCTGGCGCCTTCGGCCGTGGCAGGCAGCCGGCCGACTCCCGTCAGACTGCCGGCTGGAGCGAACCGCCGATCCGCGATCAGGAACGCCTGTGGACGATCGTCGAAGCGCTGGAGGCGATCGCCAGGAACCGCGGTGTCACGGTGGCGCAGGTCTCACTAGCCTGGACGCTGTCACGCCCCGCCATATCGAGCCTCGTCGTCGGCGGCCTCAGCAAAGAACACTTCCGCGACAACATCGCAGCCGTGGACCTCACGCTTACCGAGGACGAACTTGGCACGCTGAACAAGGTCAGCCGCCTGCCCTGTATCTATCCCTACTGGCACCAGCACAATTTCGCCAGCGCGCGTTTCAGCGCCGGCGACCGGGTGCTGCATGACAGCTACGCAGATCTTGGCATGATCTAAGTACGTGTTCCGGTGGCGGAAGAGGACCCTGCACTTTAAGCAAAAGCGCGCCGGAGCCAGACCGATATATCGCCTTGAACGGAAGCGAACCTGCGCCCCCCAGTATCGCCCACAAGCTTTGCCTCACATTAAGCAACTGCCAAAATCCTTTCGGGTGGCTGCCATTCGAGGCGAATGCCTTGGCCGGGCGGTTGCGGCTATTCAAGGGACGTAGAACGCTCCCTACTGTGAAGGCTTTTTTGGGGGGAGTGCTCACCAAGACGGCGTCACCACTCTCAACGACGCAACAGCTCAGGCTGTGTTGCTTGCAGACCATGTCACTGATTGCTTGAAGCGTTTAAATGCCGTTGCGCCATCAGTGCAGCCTCGACGCGGTTTTTCGTTCCGAGCTTCGTCAGCAGCCGGCTGACATGAAACTTGATGGTCTTGACCTGAACGCCCATTTCCTCGGCGATCGCCCGATCAGCTTCGCGACCTTGTGCTCCTGCGTTCTGCTGCGGATAACGCCGAATAGCCGCATGCCGAGGTTGGGTGACATATAAGAACGCCCCTCGGCGACCGCGACCAGCTCCAATGCCGGCCCTTCAGGACATAGCCGGCCGCTCCAGCGCCGAGCGCTTCGAGAACGTCGTCGTCTTCCTCCGAGACGGTCGCCTGTTGCACGACGTCACCAACGAGCCTATTTAGCTGGTGCGCGTCCCAACCTCACCTGTCTGATCGTTCTGCAGGAGCCGGCCCCAAATTCTCCGGGTCCGCTCGTACGCGCATTCGTAGACCTGCTCGTTGTCGACTTCACCAAGCCGGTGCTGTTCACGAGAACCGACCAGCGCCAGTTTAACCGTAAAATGTTTCTTCCGCACTTTGATGGTCTCCATCATGGAAGGGAAACACCCCTGTCCGCATTCTCGCTCGCCTTGACCACGTCGGCGGCATCCACGCGATGCCATGTTTTGCTCCGATCTCGGCGGCGTCGCAGGCACCTAGTCGGTCAAGACACACCCGTGCTGTTCCGGATGCTGGACCCGCTAGCTTCGCTGCCACCTACGGCCGGGCGGCCGCTACCGGACCGTGTCGCTTTGAGCTGCGCGCTTGGCGTCGGTCCTGCTCAAACGGCGGGTCATGCTCCGATCCTATCCTGCTGCGCGAATTCGGCGGCGCCGATGGTAGCCGATGTATTCCATAACCGGGACGCTCATGCTGTTGCCGACGCCTCGATACCGCACGATATCCAACGCACGGCGACCGCCGACAACGACAACTGTCCAGTTATCCGGGAAGCCCTGCGCGCTCTCACACTCCAGCGGCGTTGGACGGCGAACGGTTCCGTCGCTCGTCACGATAACGAAATCCATCTGGTTGCCTTACCCGGCCGGGCGAGACATTCCAGCACCGCTCGCGTTCAGAGTTCCAAAGACGGGCGGCCAAATCACGTCTCCTGAGCCGACAGTACCGCTTTCGGAAGCTTCTTACCGCGCTTTGCTGGTCGGCGAAGGATCCCACGCTTCGCAGTCGTGCTCAAAGCCCCGGCTCCGGCGAGGGCTGCCAGCAAACATCCAAATCCGTTCGTTCCATCCGACAAACTCCCTTCACGTTCTCTTAAATTACAAAGCGCAGGCCGTTTATCCCCTCATGCGCAGAGCCAGCCGCGCCAGCGCTAGGTTGCCGCGGTCATCATTAAGGCCTCTGCGCAGGCCCGAGATCGAGAAAGCCTGGCAAGGGTTGCCGCCCTCGAGAACGTCGATTGGTCCTAGCGCGCGGAGATCGTCGTCGGTGATCTGTGTGACATCGCGGTAATTGATCACGGAGCCTTCCGTGATCGAAGCGTACTGCCTTGGGTGGAAGTCTTTGCCAGTAGGCAGGTATTTCGGAGCCGATGCGTCGAGACGCTGATTGAGCACGTGGCACTGGAACGCGGACGGCTCGCAGTATGCCGCGAACTCGTATCCCAGAGGTTTCCATACGACGGACGCCGCACTGATGCCGGAGAAAGTAGACAGAACACGCATCACAGGACACCTTCCTCCTCCGGGAGTTCGAGATCCGCACACGCATCCTCAAGCTCTACGACCTGCGGCATGGATATGCGCTGGCTGATCCATCCGGCGAAGCGGCAGAGAGGCCGATGGCGACGAAAGTCGCAAAACTTGTTGGACCTTCCGCCGTTCCCATTACGCCGGTTTCTGGCGATCCTTTTTCCATGGCGAGACCCCTGCGGCTAGGACCCGACGGAACCGATTGGGCGTGACAATGCCGCGGTTCAAGGGCGGCAGCGGCCCTACGTGCGTCTAAAAGGACGCCGAGGGCGTAGATACCGTGTTGGGTAAATCAAGTCGGGCGTTTGTCTTGGAAGCACCGACCGGTCACTGCTGCAACTGCAGAGGGTGTTGTGATGCGTGTTACGTATGGTGGAATAAGCCGGGGAGAATTTTTCTCAAGGCGACTTCGGCAAGCGGTCGCAGCGGCTACGGTTGGCGCCGCCACTCCTATGCTGTGGCCGACGGCTGCCGCGGCTCATGTCAAATGGTTCGCGCCGTTTGACATTGCATCGCCCGCACGGCCATTCGCGGAGACCTTGGCAAGCCAGTGGTTCTGGCTTGCCGTCGCCATTGCGGTCCCGCTATTCGTCATGACCGTCGCCTTCGAGCGCACTGCCGCAGGCGATAAGGTGCTCACGACGATGGAGCGACTGACCGCCCCGTTGTGGAGCCGAGCTGATGATTTTGTTCGCGCAGCGACGGCAGCTTTCTTCATCGCAATCTTCGTCATTGGCGGCGTCTATCTCACGCCTGACCTGAGAACTGGCTTGGAATGGGTTTCCTGGGCGCAGTTGTTGATCGCGGCGGGTCTCTTCTCGCGCAGAACAATGTGGTGTTCCGCGATTGGGATACTCGCGCTCTGGGGAGCGGCGCTGAATGAGTATCAGCTTTTTCATCTGCTCGACTACCTGGTGCTCTGCCTTGGCCTTGCTGGTTATCTCATACTGTTTTCGCTTGAGGGATCTTCGTGGCGAGAACAGCGCTTCGCCATTCTGCGCTGGGCGATCGCGATTACCCTGATGCGCTCCAGCCTCGAAAAATTCGCCTATCCTGAATGGTTCGACCCGCTGGCACAGGAGAAGCCGTTCCTGACCTTCGGGATGCCGGAGAATGTGTTTCTTCCGATGGCAGGCGTCGTCGAGTTCGTCCTCGGTCTTGGACTGATCTGGACCCCGATTGTGCGGCGGCTTTCCGCCATTGCGTTGCTTGTGATCTTCAATGCAGCCGTCGTTGCATTCGGGCGGCTGGATTTTGTTGGTCACGGCCTGATTACAATGATGCTGGTGATTGCGGCCATTGACCCCGCCCGCGAAATGCAGATTGCTCCCTCATTCCGGCGAGCGATCTTCGGCGCACCCATTGGCTTCATTGCTGCTTTGGCGATCCTGGCCCCGACCTACTGGAATCTGCATTCGCTCCTTCATAGTCGTGCCCCGCCGACGGAACTGTCGGTGCATACCGGACAGGACATTCCTCTGGTGATGTCAAAGTGAAAGCCTTCAAGACTGGATGGATGACGGGCTTCGATACCTTTGGAGTTTCCGCTCTCGGAATTCGAATGATGTTGATGGAGGCGCGTGCAGCTGGTTCTGCGACCCCAGTGCGCCCTGGCAGAAAGGTGCGGTCGAAAACGTGAACAAGCGCATTCGCCGGTTCATGCCAGGCGATACGGACCTTGCCACCGTATCGCAACGCAACCTCATCCAGCTTGCTCGCCATCTCAACGACCAGCCGAGAAAGTGCCTCGACTACAGGACGCCGGCCGAAGTGTTCGGGGCACATTTGCAAGAAGGAGGCTGACCCCCTACCCTCTAAACCGGCATGATGCACTTCGGTTAGGATGTCCCCTGGATGCGGGAGACTTCACGTCGAGGGCGCGATCGTCTGACGCCGGCTCGGTATCGCAATAGTGCCTGGCGGCGCCGCGGATCAACCGATTGAGCCAGCGCTCAAGGCGAACGACTTCAAGAGTTCGGGGTCTATCCCCGGAGCCAGCAGACCGTCGCGATCAACAGTGCGCGTCAAGCTCCCTCTCGAAGTATTCGAGGTGATCGCGGAGATAGCCGGCGACAGTTAGTTTTCGCGCATCCCTTTTTCCTTTTTGTGAGACCGCGCCGGATCGGCTCGTCCCAACCGGTAGCCATTCGCTCGCCGCAAATTGTATAATACTGCCATAATCTCTGTATACGCAGATTATACAATTTCATTGACTCCGTCGAGGCGCTGTGAGACCTTCCATTTGTCAAACGGCGATCAACGCATCCGCCGACACGAAATTTCACGAAGGAGGGTTCGGTGAAGAAGGGAAAGAGCGGCCTCTACGAGGATCTCAAACGCCAGATTCTGACGATGGAACTCGATCCCGATCAGGATCTCGACGAGGTAAGCCTGGGCGAACTGTACGGCCTCTCCCGCACGCCGGTTCGCGAGATCTTTCGTCGGCTCGAAGGCGAGGGCTACATCGACATCCGCGCCAATCGCGGCGCACGCGTCAGCCCGATGAATCATCAAACGCTCCGGCACTTCTTTTTGGTGGCTCCGATGGTCTATGCCGCGATCGGTCGCCTGGCCGTCCAGAACTTCAAGCAAAAGCAGTTGGGCGACCTCAAGGACACGCAGGAGCGCTTTCGCTCGGCAAGTCTCACCGGCGACGCTCTTTCAATGGTTCTCGAGAACAATCGCTTCCACGAGATCATCGGGGAAATGTCCGGCAATGCTTATCTGCAGCCGAGCCTCGGACGCCTGCTGATCGATCACGCTCGTATCGGCCACACCTTCTTCCGCCCGAAGACCGATGACATGCGCCAGCGCCTGCAGGTCGCGGTCGATCATCACGATGGCTTCATCGCGGCAATAGCCTCGCATGACGAAGACACCGTCGTCGATCTGGTGTTCGAGCACTGGGAACTGTCGCGCGAAAACATGGAAATGTTCATCGCGCCGGAGGGGATGAAGGCGGACGCGCTCGTTGAGGTTCCCGCCCAATCGATGGAGAAGTCATCTTGAAGTTCGAAGGTATATACACGCCGGCGGTCACCCCACTCGGGCAAGACGGACAGATCGACCGCAAGGGCTTCGCGGCCGTGCTGGAAACGCTGATCGAGGCCAAGGTCCACGGCATCATCGTCGGCGGATCGACGGGTGAATATTACGCCCAGAGCGCTCAGGAACGCTTCGACCTGGCCGCGCTCGCCAAAGATGTCATCGGCTCACGTCTGCCGCTCGTCGTCGGAACGGGTGCGACCAGAACCGAAGACTCGGTGGAATTCGCCAAGGCGGCCAAGGAGATCCGTGCGGACGCCATCCTCGTGTCGTCACCGCCTTATGCCTTGCCGACGGAGCGCGAGAACGCCGTTCATGCGCTGACTGTCGACCGGGCCGCGAACCTGCCGATCATGCTCTACAACTACCCCGCTCGAATGGGCGTGATGATGGGAGACGAATATTTCTCCCGCGTCGGCAAGTCCAGGAACGTTGTCGCCATCAAGGAGAGCTCGGGCGACATGGCCAATCTGCACCTGCTGGCCCGGAAATTCCCGCACATCTCGCTTTCCTGCGGTTGGGACGATCAGGCGCTCGAGTTCTTTGCCTGGGGAGCAAAGAGCTGGGTCTGCGCCGGCTCGAACTTCCTGCCGAGGGAGCATGTGGCGCTCTATGAGGCCTGCGTCGTCGAAAGGAACTTCGACAAGGGCCGCGCGATCATGACGGCGATGCTGCCGCTGATGGACTTCCTCGAATGCGGCAAGTTCGTGCAGTCGATCAAGCACGGATGCGAACTGATCGGCTTGAAGACAGGCTCCGTCCGAGCCCCGCTCCGCCCGCTCAACTCCGAAGAGAAGCGAACCCTCCAGACTGTCGTCTCCACGTTGAAGCGAACGGTCGCCCAGATCACGTCGGGAGCCAACAATGCATGAACCTCTGACCGCCGCTGAATACAAGGCCATCGCCGTCGGGCTCGACCTGCCTACCAACGCCTTCATCGACGGGGCCTTCCGCCCGGCCAATTCCGGCAAGACCTTTACGACGACCAACCCGGCTACGGGCGAGGCTCTGGCCGAGATCGCGGCCTGCGACGCAAGCGACGTCGACTTTGCCGTCGCCAAGGCAAGGCAGGCCTTCGAAGACGGTCGTTGGCGCCTGCAAT
Source organism: Ensifer sp. LC384 (assembly GCF_001695865.1). Lineage (NCBI taxonomy): Bacteria > Pseudomonadati > Pseudomonadota > Alphaproteobacteria > Hyphomicrobiales > Rhizobiaceae > Ensifer > Ensifer sp. LC384. Next base: position 63,157 of record NZ_MBST01000020.1, on the reverse strand, counting down.
CGCCCGGCGACCGCAAGGCCGTGCTGGTCAAGCTCGCAAAACTCATCGAAGACAATCGCCACGAACTCGCCGTCATGGAAAGCATCGACAGCGGCAAGCCGGTGCGTGAGTGCCAGACGGTCGACGTGCCCGACACGATCCACACGATCCGCTGGCATGCCGAACTGATCGACAAGCTTTACGACAACACCAACAATGTCGGCGCGAATGCCTTGGCCATGGTCGTGCGCGAGCCCATCGGCGTCGTCGGCTGCGTCCTACCCTGGAACTTCCCGCTTCTGATGCTGGCCTGGAAGATCGGCCCGGCGCTCGCGTCCGGATGTTCGGTCGTCGTGAAGCCCGCGCAGGAAACGACACTGACCACCCTTCGTGTCGCCGAGCTTGCCCATGAGGCGGGGATCCCGCCGGGCGTCTTCAACGTTGTAACGGGCAGCGGCAAGGATGTCGGCGAGCCGATCGGCCTGCACATGGATGTCGACATGGTCGCCTTCACCGGCTCCACCCCGACCGGCCGGCGGTTCCTGCGCTATGCGGCCGACTCCAACCTGAAGAAGGTTGTGCTCGAGTGCGGCGGCAAGAACCCCGCGGTCGTGCTGGGGGATGCGGAAGACCTCGATCTCGTCGCCGAACAGGTGGTCAACGGCGCCTTCTGGAACATGGGCGAAAATTGCTCGGCGACCTCCCGCCTGATCGTCCAGTCGAGCATCAAGGACGAACTGCTGCAGCGGATCGGCGCCTATATGCGCGAGTGGAAGACGGGGGATCCGCTTGACCCGGAGAATCGCATCGGCGCGCTCGTCAGCAAGAGCCACTTCGAGAAGGTGCGGTCGTTCCTCGACGACGTGAAGTCGGAGAAACTCGCGCTCGCGCACGGTGGCGGGACATATGAGGGCGCCTTCATCGAACCGACTGTTGTAGACGGGGTAACGCCGGCGAGCCGGCTGTTCCAGGAGGAGATCTTCGGGCCGATCCTTTCGGTCACGACTTTCGAGAACCTCGCCGAAGCGGTAGCGCTCGCCAATGACACCAATTACGGCCTGACGGCATCGATTTACACGGGAAGCCTTCGAAACGCGATCCGGCTCTCCCGCGACATCCGCGCGGGCCTCGTCACCGTCAATTGCTTCGGCGAAGGAGACGCAACGACGCCCTTCGGCGGGTACAAGGAGTCAGGCTTTGGCGGCCGTGACAAGTCGATCTTCGCCCACGACAACTATTGCGAACTGAAGACGATCTGGATCGACGTTTCGGAACGCTCCGTCGATGAGACGATCCGATGAACACGCGGTCCGTCAAACGCTTGCCGGTCGAAAATGGCATCTCGGGTTGGGAGGCGATCAGTCGACGTTCGTTTCCGGTCCGGTGCCTCGACGGCAACGTGACGGCGGACTGGCTCATCATCGGCGCCGGGTTCGCCGGACTTTCGTCGGCGCGCCGTCTGCTCGAGCTTAGGCCTGACGACAAGATCGTCGTTCTCGAAGCAAGTGAGGTTGGCAAGGGCACGTCGGGGCGGAACTCCGGCTACATGATCGACGTGCCGCACAACCTCACCTCCAGCGAGTATTCAAGCGGCACCGCTGATGCGACCCGCCTGGAGATGGCCCAGAACCGATCGGCCATCGCATTCGCCACCCGCGCGGCTGAAGACTACGGCATGTCTCGCGAGACGTTCGATCCAGCGGGCAAGATCAATGCCGCCGCGACCGCGCGCGGCATGAAGCTCAACGCGAGTTTCGGCCAGTCTCTGAAGAGCGCTGGCGAGAAACACTCCTTGCTCGACGCCGCCGAAATGCGCGAGATCACGGGGTCTAGCTATTATCTTGGCGGGCTTTACACCCCCGGGGCGGTCCTGATCCAGCCGGCCGACTATATGCGCCAGTTCGCCGCCGGGCTGTCACAAAGGATCGATCTCTTCGAGCGGTCTCCGGTGATGTCACTGCGGCGCGAAAACGGATCCTGGACGGCATCGACCGCGCGCGGCAGGGTTAGCGCCCCAAAGGTCATTCTCGGCGTCAATGGCCATATCGAAGACTTTGGCCATTTCGGCAGGCGCCTGATGCACATCTTCGCCTATGCCTCGATGACCGCACCCTTCCCGACCGATGACTTTGGGCACAAGGTTTCGGGCCGCGATCGCTGGGCCCTGCTTCCGGCCGATGCGATGGGTGCCACCGTACGCAAGATCACGTCCGGCGGACAATCGCGGATCGCGATCCGGACCAAATACACGTACGACACGACGGTCACTTTGTCGGAACGCCGCCTGTCGAAAATGGCTGAGGCACACCGGAACTCACTGGATGCGAGGTTCCCTGGCCTCAAGGGGATAGCGTTCGAGCACAGCTGGGCGGGCCGTCTTTGCCTCAGCCTCAACCACGTGCCCGCCTTCGGCGAAGTTGAAGAGGGGCTCTTTTCCGCCTGCTGCGAGAATGGTCTTGGCACCGTGAAGAGCACGCTGGCCGGGATGATGGCCGCCGAATTGGCGACCGGGACCATCTCCAGGGAACTCGAAGAATATATGGATCACCCAGGGCCAACCCGCCTGCCCCCTGAGCCATTTGCGTGGCTCGGCATCAACTCGGTGATCCGCCTGCAGGAATTGCGCGCAGGCCGCGAGGGCTGACCCTTCGCCGCGCAATGTGAGGGCTGAGGCGACCGCCGGTCTTCAAAGAGAATGGGAACGAAAACTAGGAGAACAATAATGAAGACTTTGTGGAAAGCGCTCTGTGCTGCTGCGATGGTCGGAATGACCATGGTGTCCGCGCGAGCCGAAGAAAAAACCATCACACTGGGCACCATGTCTTGGGAGGACCTCACCCCCATCACCGGAATCACCAAGAAGGTGCTCGAGGACGCCGGATACAGCGTCAAGGTCGTGCCCTTTTCCGAGTGGGGCATCGCCTACGCTGCTCTCACCAAGGGCGACGTTCAGCTCCTCGCCTCGCAGACAGATTATGTCGCACAGGACTACTGGGATAAGAACAAGAAGCGCCTCGAGAAGATTTCGCCTGTTTCGCACGGCCTCTATCAGGCCATTGCAGTGCCGCAATACGTCACCATCGACTCCGTCGAACAACTCAACGAAAACGCCGACAAGTTCGGCGGCAAGATTGTCGGCATCGAGCCTGGTTCAGGTTTGATGCGTGACGCCGCCACCGTCGTGAAGGACTACGACCTCAAGCTGCAGCTTGTCGAAGGCAGCACAGCCGCAATGACCGCTGCACTCAAGTCCGCCATCGACCGCAACGAATGGGTGGCCGTCACTATCTGGGAGCCGTCCTGGATGATGCAGAAGTACCCCTTGAAATTCCTGAAGGATCCAAAGGGCATATTCCCGCCGCCGCAGAGCTACTACTGGATCGGTCAGAAGGGTTTCTCCGCTGACTACCCGCACGCTCGTGAGGTTGTTGCCAGCGTTTACGTGCCGCTTGCCGACATCACTGCGATAAACGGCGCTGTCAGCGACGGCAAGTCTATGGATGAGGCGGTCAAGGACTGGACCGATAACCACGCCGACCTGCTGAAGCGCTGGGGCAATATCAAGAGCGAATGAGCGTGAATACGCGGGCGGCTCGGGATGGTGCCGCCCGCAATCGACCATAAGCAAACAGCTACGGGCTGAATTGCGGGGAACGAGATGAACACGATCAACAATGCGAACGAAGTGCTGGTGGACTGCCAGAACGTCTGGAAAATATTCGGCGCACGTGCCCCGGCTGCGATAAGGGCCGTCGAAGAGCGTGGGCTATCGAAGAAGCAAATCCTGGAAGAATTCGACTGCGTTGTTGGCGTTGCCAACGCCAATCTTCAGGTCCGTCGCGGCGAGATCTTCTGTATCATGGGGCTTTCCGGTAGCGGCAAGTCGACCCTCGTGCGCTTGCTCAATCGGCTGATCGAACCGAGCCTTGGTCAGATCACGATCAAGGGCAAGGACATTGCCAAGCTGAACGCCGCAGAGCTACGCGACATGCGCGCCCGGAACATCGGTATGGTATTTCAGAGCGTAGCCCTTCTTCCGGGAAGGACCGTGCTCGAAAACGCCGCATTCGGACTAGAGGTCCGTGGAGTGCCTCGGGACGAGAGGTACAAGATTGCCCGCGCCGCCCTAGAAAAAGTGGGACTCGCCGACTGGATGGCGCGCTACCCTTCCGACTTTCGGGCGGCATGCAGCAACGCGTGGGCCTTGCCCGGGCGCTGGCTGCAGACCCGGAAATTATCCTGATGGACGAACCGTTCAGCGCGCTCGACCCGCTCATCCGCAGGCAGTTGCAGGATGAGTTCCGGCAGCTGACGAAATCACTTGGTAAGTCGTCTGTCTTCATTACCCACGACCTCGAAGAGGCCATTCGGATCGGTGATCGGATTGCGATCATGAAGGATGGCGTGATCGTGCAGGTGGGGACCGCGGAAGAAATCGTGACACAGCCGGCCGATGATTACGTCTCCGAATTTGTCGCCGGCATTTCGAGAATCCATCTCGTCAAGGCACATTCAGTGATGCTCCCGGTTGCGGAGTTCCAGACCCTGCAGCCCCACTGCGACGTCGAGGCGCTTCTGAAGACCTCGCCGGAAGCCGACATCGGGGAACTCATAGATCTCACCATGCGCTCGAACCGCGACGCCGTTGCAGTTGTCGAGAATGGTGCCATGGTCGGTATCGTGACGACCCGCGGATTGCTCTGCGGCGTGGCCGGGACCCCCGCCAGAGAGCTCGTCGCAGCCTAGTTGGAGGTAATGCAATGGACACCTCGGTCATTACGGATAATTTCGACACCTTTACGGACGACGCGCTTGGCTGGATCAGCGACAACGGCGAGTGGTTGTTCGACTTCATCAGGATGGTGCTGGAGGGGACTTACGACGGCATCCTCTGGGCACTCCAGATCTCACCGTTCTATGTCGTTGCTGCTCTTGCTGCCTTGCTCGGATGGCGGCTCATCAATCTTGCAGCCGGGCTACTGACAGGCGTCGCACTGACCTTCTGCACAGCCATGGGTCTTTGGGCCGAAACGATGAGCACGTTGGCCCTGGTCGCAACGGCAACGATCCTTGCACTCGTCGTCGGCATTCCGATCGGGATCCTCGCCGGTTTTGTCAGATCCTTCGATCGTGCTCTCGAGCCCGTGCTTGATCTCATCCAAACACTGCCACCCTACATCTACCTTCTCCCGGCAATTGCGCTGCTCGGTTATGGGCCTGCGACCGCGCTCATCGCCACCTTCATCGTCGCGATGCCGCCGGCCATCCGCCTGACGTCGCTCGGCATTCGGATGACGCCGCGAGAGTTTATCGAACTGGGGCAGGCGAGCGGCCTGACGCCGTGGCAGATGTTCACCAAGATCAGGCTTCCCTTCGCGATCCCGAGCGTGATGGCCGGAATAAACCAAAGCTTGATGATGGCGTTCGGGATGGTTGTCATCGCCGGCATCGTCGGTTCCGGCGGGCTCGGCGAGACGATCTACGGTGCGGTTCGCACGCTCGACATCGCAACTTCCATCAATGCGGCAATCGCGATCGTCATCCTCACCATGGTGCTCGACAGATTGACACAAAGTGCTGCCCATCGCGCAAAGGCAGGTGCAAGATGAATGCCGACCTCATTCGTTTTTCGCCGGGTGCCTATCTCGCCCCGGCGGTGGATTGGCTGAACGCGAACTTCCACCCGTTCTTTGACGCGGTCACCAAGCTGATCGAGGCGGTACTGGGCGGCATCGAAGCCGTCTTGCTGTACCCGTCGCCCTATGTGGTGATCCTGGTGGCGGTGCTGCTGGCCGCATTCTTCATCAATTTCAAGGTTGCCGTGATCGCGGCAGTCGGCCTTGCATTTTGCTTCCTCGCGGGCCTCTGGACCGCGTCGATGCAGACGCTCGCGCTCGTGACCGTCGCCGTCTTCATTTCCGTGTCGGTCGCATTCCCCCTCGGGATTTTGGCATCGCGCTACAAGAGCCTCGAGGCCGGCCTTCGGCCCGTGCTCGACATCATGCAAACCGTACCGCCATGGGTCTATCTGATCCCGGCCGTGATGATTTTCAGCCTGGGCCGCGTTCCAGCAATTATCGCAACGATCGTCTACGGCATACCGCCCATGCTGCGTCTGACGACGCTCGCCTTCAACCAGGTCCCGAAGGATCTTCTGGAACTTGGCCAGGCGACGGGCGCACCACCCCGCGCGATTCTCCTCAAGATCGAAATTCCGTCTGCCACGCCCACGCTTCTTGTCGGCCTCAACCAGTGCATTCTGCTCTCGCTCGCGATGGTGGTGCTCGCCGGTCTGGTCGGCGCCGGCGGACTGGGTGCCGAAGTCACACGAGGGCTGACGCGCATGGAAATGGGGCTCGGTCTTCGGGCCGGACTGGCAATCGTCGCCATCGCAATCCTCCTCGACCGTTTGTCCAAGGGTGCCCTGCAGGGCCGCGGCCGCGGTCCGACAAGGGCGACACACTAGGGATATCAGACCATGCGCCGCAGCTTCTTCTGCATCGATTCTCACACCTGCGGAAACCCCGTTCGGCTCGTGGCGGCCGGTGCCCCATTGCTCCCCCATCTACCGATCGCCGAGCGTCGCGAAATCTTCGTTCGCGACCATGACTGGGTTCGCCAGTCGTTGATGTTCGAACCACGTGGGCACGACATCATGTCTGGCGCGATCATCTACCCCGCGTACCGAGAAGATTGTGATTTCGCGGTCATTTTCATCGAGGTAAGCGGCTGCCTGCCGATGTGTGGAGCGGGCACGATGGGGCTTGTTACCGCAGCGCTCGAAGAGGGCCTTGTGACACCGCGCACGCCGGGGAAGGTGTCGATCGAGACGCCCGCTGGCAGGGTCGACGTGGATTACTCAAAACCCGGTGAGTTCGTCGAATCCGTCCGCATGTTCAACGTCGCGAGCTATCTGCATGAAGCCGACGTCAGCGTAGATGTTCCAGGCCTCGGTCCGCTTGTCGTCGACGTATCCTACGGCGGCAACTACTATGCCGTCGTCGAACCGCAGAAGAACTGGCCTGGACTTGACGGTATGTCGGCAAGCGATATCGTGGAGGTCAGCCGAAGTCTTCGCGACGCCCTTGCACCTGTCTGCGACCCGATCCACCCGGAGGACGATCGGATAAGCGGCGTGCGTCACGCGCTGTGGTGCGACGGACCGACTTCCAAAGAGGCCGATGGCCGCGGCGCCGTGTTCTATGGCGACAAGGCGATCGACCGGTCGCCGGGCGGTACCGGGACATCCGCACGGATGGCTCAGCTCCACGCAAAGGGGCGTCTGAAAATCGGCGAGACGTTCCGCCAGGAAAGCCTGATCGGCACGGTTTTCGAAGGGCGCGTCGAGGCCGAACAGAACGTCGGTGACTTCAGGGGCATCAGGCCAAGCGTGGGTGGGTGGGCCCGGATCATCGGTCACAACACCATCTTCGTGGATGATCGAGATCCCCTGGCACACGGATTTCAGATAAAATAGCCGGTCGGCTTCGGGCCTCGGATCATGACTGATCGAGCATCGCAAGACCTAAGACCTGAGCCACGATTTCATACGTTTCGACCTCGGCAAGTGGCGCGCGAGCCAACCAGTTCGCTAGTTAGGAAACTCCTCGATGACGACGAACCTGAAACCCATAACCCCTGCCGCGACGGTCCGCCTCAAGATCGGCTTCGTGCTCGCACGTTCATTCACACTCTCGGCCTTCGCCCTCTTCATCGATACGCTTAGGCTGGCAAGCGACGAGCTCGATAAATCGGGCCGCGTGCGTGCCGATTGGCAGGTCCTCGGCAACACACGCCACCTGATCGCATCCAGCTGCGGGGTTCAGGTGGCGCCAACGTCCGGCCTCGTCGATCCCGGGCAGTTCGACTACATCGTCATAGTCGGCGGCCTTCTCAAGAACGAGCACCCGATCGATGATGAGACGGTCGCCTTCCTGAAAAAGGCAGCCGCCAAGAAAGTGCCTTTGATCGGCCTGTGCACCGGGACCTTCATCCTGGCGGAGGCGGGGCTCATGGCGGGGCACGTCGTCTGTGTCAGCTGGCTCCACTATCAGGCATTCCGCGAGCGCTTCCCGGATCTGAAGGTGCGCTCGGATCGCCTCTTCAACCTCGACCGCACCCGTGGGTCCTGCGCCGGCGGCAGCAGTGCGGCCGACATGGCAGCCCATATCGTTCGCCTCCATATCAGCAGGGAGGCGGAACGCAATGCGCTCGAGGTCCTGCAGATCGACAGGGCCCGTTCGCATCTTCATGTCCAGCCAAGAAAACCGCTCGCGATCGAGAGCAACGACCCCCGCCTGAACGCTGCCCTTATCATCATGGAGCAGAATACCGAGAACACGATCTCGATCCCTGAACTAGCGGCCTCCGTCGGCCTGTCACGGCGTCAGCTCGAGCGCCTGTTCATGGAAAAGGCGAAGATGTCGCCGGCGCACGTCTACAGAAAATTCCGGCTGGAACGCGCCAAGCGCCTTCTCACCCAGACCGATGCTTCACTCATTGAAATCGCCCTCGACGTCGGCTTCGAAAGCGCTGGGCATTTCTCCAGGATGTTCGCCAAGACCTTCGGCCAGTCGCCGCGCGAGTTGCGAGCGACGCTGTCGAAGTGAGCCTTCACGCTGCTTGCGGGTTGCGCGGAAACGGGCTTTTGGTAAGGGGACCCCACCGACATTCCTCCGTGGTCAATCCAGGAAAAAGGTCCGCAAGCAATGATAGCCGGTTCGGTGGCTGTGGGCCCACTCTGTTTCATTGAAGCTCGCTAAAGGGGTGCGGATAAATCATCGCAGTCTTGTATGTCGCAAAGGCTGGCGAAGGACACTGCCTACCCGTTCCGCTACTGGCAGTTCGTTCTGATTAGCGAAAATGGATGCCACTTTAGTGAGCATGTCACCGCTTGCCGCACAGCTTTTGGAATGGGCGACATGCAATGCCAGATGCTCCGCTGTCGCTAGCAGTTTCCCTCCGGATTCAAAGAGGCGACGAAATAGATGTAGGCGCTTTTCATCGTATCCGAGAATTTCGGTCTCGGTCCAGAGACTGCCTCCGACATGTGTCTCTGCCAAATGCCTCAGATGAGTCTCCATTGTATAATAAGACCCTTCGGCAGCTTTTTCGAAGACCACCCCGAGCTTCGCATAAAGGGCATCCGAGCTATCGCTGAAGATGTGAAGGTATCTGTGCTCCGTCATGTGCCCGTTGTAGTCGAGCCACTCGGGAAGGACGGAACCCTCCCAAAGATACATAGCCGCTGGGGTCATTACGTTCGATTCCATTTGATCGTGCGCTAATCTGCGACAACGCGAGCTTACGACTGTCGTTCTGGGATTCTTACGCTCAGTCCGTCGATTGCCTCCGACAGCCTGATTTGACACGACAAGCGCGAGCTCTCGCGAACGTCGTGTGCGAAATCGAGCATATCCTTTTCGATATTGTTGGGCGGCCCGACCCGCTCTCTCCATTCCTCGTCCACGTAGACATGGCAGGTGGCGCAGGCACACGCGCCACCACATTCCGCCTCTATGCCGGGGACAGAATTCCGAACCGCATTCTCCATCAGTGTCGTTCCGGTGGCCGCATCTAATTCGAATGGCGTTCCGTCGAAGGTGGATATGGACAACTTCACCATTGTACGGTCCCCCTATAGCAATGACTTGAGATCGACCGTCGTATCGGCGACCACGACCGGTGCCGGTGACTTGCCCGCTTCGATCATCCGCTTGGCGGCCATGTAGACCCTCGGGTCGTTCATGGCGTCGACGGCCAGAAGCTCGTCACCGCGGTAGTACCAATAGGAGACTGCATTGCCGGCTCCATGGCGGGTCGCCACCCTGTCGTATCCCGTGGAGAGGCCAGCGATCTGCAGTTTGACGTCAAACTGGTCTGACCAGAACCAGGGCTTCGCCAGGTATCCGGCGGAATCCCCGAGCATCGCCTTGGCTGCTGCTTCTCCCTGATCGATTGCATTGCCTACGCTTTCCAGGCGGATTCGGCCTGCCCTCCACGGAAATGAAGCGCAATCCCCCGCCGCGAAGACGTGCGGGTCCGAGGTCCGGCAGTTCGCGTCCACCACGATGCCATTGTCGACGTCGATGCCTGCATCGCGCGCAAGCTCGACATTGGGATGAACTCCGATCCCGACAATGACGAAGTCAACCCGGAGAACAGAGCCATCGGAGAGTTCGGCCGCCCGAACATGACCGTCTTCGCCGGTAAGGCGCCTGATCCCCGTTCCCTCGAGCACGGTGACATCGTGAGACCCATGCAGCTCTCTGAAGAACCGTGAAGTCTCAGGGCTAGCGACGCGCTGCAGGATGCGGTCTGAAGCCTCGATGAGAGTGACCTGGAGTCCAAGCTTGGACGAAACGGCAGCCGCTTCCAGGCCGATGTAGCCGCCGCCGATGATCAGGACACGCTGCCCCTCGCGGAAACAGTGCGCCATCGAGTTGATGTCGGCGAGATTTCGGACGTAGAAGACGTCGCCCAAGTCCCCGCCGATCTCGGCAGGCAGCAACCTCGGGCGTGCACCTGTCGCCAGAAGCAGACGGTCGTAGGCGACTTCTGATCCGTCCGCCATCGCCACCTTTTGCGTGGACCTGTCTATGGCCTCGACCGTCGATGACAGCCTCAACTCGATGCCCTTTTCCTCGTAAAAGCTCAGGGGCCTGAAATAGAGTCTCTCCTCGGTCGTTTCGCCGAGGAGGAACCCCTTCGAGAGCGGCGGCCTTTGGTAAGGCGGATGGTTTTCGTCGCCGATCAAGGTGATCGACCCCATATGTCCGAGCGCGCGGAGTTTGGCACATGCGGAAAATCCCGCCTGACCTGCACCGATCACCACAATCCGGGAGGTCTGATCAACCCGACCGTCTTCCATGTTGCCGTCCTTCTAATGTTTAGTTGGCTCGGAGCGGAGCCATTGCCTTCTGGATGCTGGCGATGAGAGCGTCGCGCTGCTCGGAGAGATCGGCTGGCGACTGCCCGTTGGCCTCCTGCTTGACGCCAGAGACGAGAGTCTCCGCCAACGTGGGGTCTAGGTGCAGCACGCCAAGGTCATCCCACCAGCGATTGAAGCTATCGGTGTAGCGTTCGCAGAAGGCCGCAAGACCGCCCTCGCCGGCACCGAGGTGGAAGAGCATCGTCGGCCCCATTGCGGCCCAGCGCAGACCCGGACCGGCCCACATAGCCTTGTCGACGTCCTCGACGGAGGCCACGCCCGTTTTGACGAGATGAATGGCCTCGCGCCAGACGGCAGCCTGCAGTCGATTGGCGACGTGGCCCGGGACTTCGTGGTTGACGCGGATCGTCACCTTGCCGACCGCTGCGTAGAAGCCTTCCGCGGCTTCCACAACGCCATCGGCGGTCTGTTCATTGCCCATGACCTCGACGAGCGGAATCAGGTGGGGCGGATTGAACGGATGGCCAAGGACGAAGCGCGACGGATCACGCCAACCGCCCTGCATTTCGGAAAGCGTCAGGCCCGAGGCCGACGTGGCGACGACAGCGTCGGCCTCGAGATGTTTTTCGATTTCACCGTAGAGAGCATGCTTGATAGCGAGCCGCTCCGGAACGTTCTCCTGCACGAAAGTCGCGCCTTCAACCGCTTCGACGGCAGATTTGCAGAAGCGAACTCGGTCGGGACTACCTCCCTTGACCAGACCAATCTGCTCAAGGGTTGGCCACGCGCGCTCGACGTAATCACGAACGCTCTTTTCCGTGTTCGGGGAGATATCGTGAACCGCGACGTCCCGGCCGGAGGCGAGAAACAAGGCGGTCCAGCTGGCACCAATTACCCCAGCGCCGAGCACGGCAGTATTTTTGAATTCAGTCATCAGAGTAACCCAGGTTGGAGTGGAGAGGCGGCTGTCAGTCCACCGTCGATGGTGACCAATTGGCCGGTTACGAATAACGCCTGATCGGAGACGAGCCAGGCTACGGTGTTTGCGATATCGGACGGCGTTCCAAACCTGCGAGCGGGATGGCGGGCAATCGCGTCCGCTTTCGCTTTCTCGGGGTCCTCAGCCAAAGCAAAGCCGCTTTCGGCCATGGCAGTCATGATCCAGCCCGGACAAACAGCATTGCAGCGTACAGCCGGGCCGTGATCGACGGCGATCGAGCGGGTGAGACTGTGAACGAAGCCTTTCGAGGCGTTGTAGATCGCCATGGACGGATCGGCCACGTGTCCGGAAATCGAGCCGAGGTTTACGATAGACCCGCCGGATTTCTCCATTATTGGCAACACGGCGCGGGACATATTGAAGACGCCCCGGCAGTTGATGTCGATAACGTTCGACCAGGTTCGTCGGTCGTGTCGCGCACGGTCTTTTCGACCTGCACCCCGGCATTGTTTACCAGGATGGATACGGGTCCGTATTTGCTGGCAGTTTCGACGGCCCTGTTTGCATCGCCGCTCCAGGAGACGTCGGCGCGAACCCAAACGACGTCATCGTCCAACCCTTCCGGTCTCGCGCTGCGCCCGCACGCGACCACCAAGGCACCGTCCTCCCGCAGTCGACGGACGATGGCCGCGCCAATTCCGCGCCCGCCGCCAGTAACAATCGCAACCTTCTGGAAATCGTTATCCATGGGACACCATCACGTGACGGACCGAGGTATAGGCGTCGAGCGCGTGGATCGACATGTCCGATCCCGTTCCCGATCCTTTCATGGCCGCCCAAGGCATCTCGGGGGTCGCCACGCCGTGGGTATTGACCCAGGTGAAGCCGTATCGAAGACGGCTGGACACATCCATCGCCCGGCCGACGTTCCGAGTCCACACGGACGACGCTAGTCCGTATCGTCCGGCGTTAGCGATTGAGACCGCCTCCTCCGCGTCTGAGAAACGGGAGATCGTCACCACCGGCCCGAAGATTTCGGAGCAGGCAACCTCGGCGTTGTGATCGACGTTTGCGATTACGGTCGGCTGATAGAAGAAGCCCTTCCCCTCGCCTCGTTTGCCACCTGTCACGATGTCGCAACTGGAGCGAGCCCGCTCGACGAAGCCTTCAACGCGTTCCAACTGCATGGCGGAGACGACCGGCCCCATCTGCGTGCCTTCGGCCTTCTGGGGTCCAATCTTGATCTCGGAGACTTCCGTCGCGGCCGCTGCCACCAGTTTGTCGTAAATGCCGTCCTGGACGAACAACCTGCATGGCTGGGCGCAGTCCTGGCCCGCGTTGAAGAAGCTGCCGTATCGGATGACCTGGACAACGGCATCGATATCAGCGTCGTCAAAGACGATTACCGGTGCTTTGCCTCCGAGTTCGAGATGAACGTGCCTGATCTGATGCGAGGCGGCCCTCATCGCCGCCATGCCCGTCGCAGGCGAACCTGTAACGGCGATTGCTTCGACTTGCGGCGCATTGATTAGCCTGTCGCCGATCGTCGCCCCACGACCATGGACGATGTTGAAGACGCCCTTCGGGAGGACGTCGGCGAGTAGCTCGCCTAGCTTGAGCGTCGAAAGAGGCGTGATTTCCGAAGGTTTGAGGACGGTGGTGCACCCGGCGGCAACGGCGGCTGCGAGTTTCCACGACAGCATCATCAACGGATAGTTCCAAGGGGTGATCGCCGCCACCGGACCGACGGCTTCGCGTCGGATCATGCTAGTGTGTCCGGCGACGTACTCACCAGCGGCAGGTCCTGTCATCGTACGGGCACCGCCGGCGAAGAAGCGGAAGGTGTCGATCGTCAGCGGCATCTCATCGTCGTGTGCTGATGGCAAGGGCTTGCCGACGTCGAGACTTTCAAGCTCCGCCAACTCGGTGCTGTTGGACTCGATGACGTCTGCGATCTTCAGCAGGAGGTTTGCGCGTTCCTTCGGCGTCGTCCGCGAAAACTTGTCAAAGGCCTTGGCTGCGGCGTCGACGGCCGTGTCGACCTGCTCTGGGCTGGCCTCCTGGACGCTTGCAATCTCCCCGGCCGTGGCCGGGTCGACAATCGACAGTGCTTCGCCACTGCCTCGAACGAGTTCGCCGTTTATGAGGAGTTTGGTTTGCATGGTCAGAACGCCACCTGATCGCCACCCTTGAGTCCCAGTCGCTGACGCGCCTCTTCCGGCGTCGCGACCGTTCTTCCAAGGTTCTCGACGATGGACCTGATCTTGCGCACCTGTTCGGCGCTGGATTTCGCCTTCTGGCCAGGTCCGATGTAGAGGCTGTCCTCCATGCCGACCCGCAGGTTCCCACCGAGGAGGGCAGCCTGCGTCGTAAACGGAATCTGATGCCTGCCCGCGGCCAGCACCGACCACTCGTAGTCGTCACCAAAGAGCTTGTTGGCGATCGTGTGCATGTGCACGAGGTTGTCGAGATCAGGACCGACGCCGCCGAGAATGCCGAAAACCATCTGGACGAAGAACGGAGGTTTTATCCAACCCTGATCGATGATCCAGGCGAGATTGTAGAGGTGACCGAGATCGTAGCACTCGAACTCGAACTTGGTGCCGTGGCCCTCGCCCAGTTCCTTGATCGTGTATTCGATGTCCGCAAAGGTGTTCCGGAAGATGAAGTCCCTGGTGGATTCGAGGAAGGTGGGTTCCCACGAATGCTTCCAGTCCTTGTACTTCTGCATCATCGGGAAAATGCCGAAGTTCATCGAACCGACGTTGAGCGATGCCATTTCCGGGCTCGTCCGGGTGGCGGCGCGCAGGCGTTCTTCGCGAGTCATGCCGAGCCCGCCGCCGGTGGAAACGTTGAGCACCGCGTTAGAAGCCTGCTTGATGCGCGGCAGGAACTCCATGAAGAGGTCCGGATTTGGATCGGGCTTTCCGTTTTCGGGATTGCGCGCGTGGAGGTGTATGATCGCCGCGCCCGCTTCCGCTGCCTCGATACTCGCCTCAGCGATTTGAGACGGCGTGATCGGCAGGTACTCAGACATGGTCGGGGTGTGGATACCGCCCGTCGGCGCGCAGGTGATGATTACTGACTTAGACATATTTAGAGCCTCATTTGCTGAACTTGCGCCGACAGACCACCGTCGAGCACCCACAGTTGTCCGCTGGCGTATCTGGCCTCGTCGCTCGCCAGCCAGTTCACCAGGTTTGCGATATCTTCCGGCGTGCCGTAGTTCCGGATCGGGTGAACGTTGCGGACGGCTTCCTTGAGGGTGTCGATCGTGCCACCCTTCCCGCCCGAGCCTGCCCCGGCGAAAAAGCTCTGGAGCATCGGTGTGTCGATGTAGCCGGGGCAGATCGCATTGACGCGTATGCCTTCCGGGCCGTGATCGCAGGCCATCGCACGTGTCAGCGCGTGAACCGCGCCCTTCGTCGCGCAGTAGGCGGCTAGACCTGGATCGGCAATGAAACCGTCGTAGCTGCCGAAGTTGATTACGGACGCGGTAACGCCGCCCTTCGTGGCATTCCTGAGAAGCGGCAGCGCGTGCTTCGAAGCCAGGAACGTTCCGGTCACGTTGACAGCGAAGCTTCGATTCCACTCCTCCAACGTTGTATGCTCGATCGTCTTCTCGATCTCGATGCCAGCCGCGTTGACGAGGACGTCGAGCTTGCCTGCCTCGTTCATGACCGTAGCCATGACCGAGACCGCGTTCTCTTCCGACGTGACGTCGAGCTTTATGAACTTGGCGCCATCATCAGCGACCGAAGTCATGCTGCCGGCGTCCGACAGGTCAGCCGCATAAACGACCGCCCCTTCCTTGATGAATCTATCGCAGATCGCGCGGCCGATACCGCCACGTCCCCCGGTGACGAGCGCCACCTTTCCTTCTAGTTTTCCTGTCATCGACGGCTTCTTTTCTTCTGGCGTAGAGCGCATCGGTGGGCAGCGTGAGTTCTCGCTTTCCACCGATAGGTTTTGGACAACCTCCCGCTGGCCAATTGGCTGCTCGGCCATTGGGAGGCGAAGCCGGGTGCTTACGGAGCACTCTTCGCGTACGCTTCGAGAACGAGCCCGTGGAAATGATGCACGGCATGCTCGGACTGGCCGGAGCCGTCAGGGTCGTTGACGATGCGGCCCTGGCTGAAGGCCGGCGTGTTCATGCCCTTCTGGACGCTCTCCACGATCTTGATGTCTTCGACCTGCAGAACCTCGTCGAGGTACTTGATCGTCTGGAGTTCCATCTCGTTCGGGTTGGTGTCCTCCAGGAAGAAGTCGTAGGTCTCCAGCGTCCGGTCGGGGCCGGCCGGGATGATGTTCAGAATGATCATCGAGGAGCGACCCGGATATCGCATGATGCAGGTGTTCGGCCACAGCCACCACACGGCGTGCGTCGTCACCGTGGCGTTCGAGACGTCGTAGGCGCTGTTCGCGTTCTTGCCGGCATCGGCCATATGGCTGGAGTAGATGCCCTGCGTCGTCACCTTGTAGGTGTCCATATCGACCAAGGTGCAGAAGTCCTTGTGGGCCGTCGGGCAATGATAGCACTCGAGGAAGTTGTCGACGACGTTCTTCCAGTTCGACTTGATGTCATAGGTAAGGCGCTTGGCGAACGTCAGTTTATCGATGTCGGGGGCCCAGTGCCTGATCTCCGTTTCGAGGTCACCCGTCTGCGAACGAAGCGAAGCAGCGTTGGGGTCGAGATTGACGTAGATAAAGCCGCAGAATTCCTCCACCTGAACCTGGTCGAGGCAGATTTCCTTAGTATCAAAATCCTCAAGCGTTTCGGTATGAGGCGCACGGACGAGCTGTCCATCGAGCTTGTATGTCCAAGCGTGATAGGGACACATAATTCGGCTCGTGTTGCCCTCGCCGCTCAACAGCTTATGGGCACGGTGTTTGCAGACGTTGTAAAACGCTCGCAGCACGCCTTCACGGTCGCGTACGACCGCGATTGGCTGCCCGGCAATTTCGACGGTGACGTAAGACCCCGGAGTACGAACTTTCTGGACATGACAGACCCACTGCCACGTCTTGGCGATGATCTCCTTGAGATCGACGGCGTGCCAACGCGGATCAACATAGGCGTCCTTGTGCAACGAAAGGGAACGGGACGCGTTCGGCGAATAGCCCTTTTGGATGGCGGCAAATTCTTCCTTTGATGGCAGGACGGTCATGGCTGCTCCTCTCTCGTTTCCCGCATTCGCTTGGTGCGGAATGTCTGTTTTGATGCCCAAGCTTCGCGCTGACCTCCTCCACCGTCTGTGCGCGAACCGCCATGAATTTGATATTTTTCGCCGCCGTGTTCGGCGAACTAGGATCGTTGCCGCAATCTATCGAAACGGCATACGGGCCGCGGGATCGGACGTGATCTTCATCGTGCGGTGTGGCTGAAGCAGCTAAGTGCGGCGGCTAATGAGAGAAAGCAGGGCGATATGGCCGATGCCTTGTCGTAGGGTGAATACAAGTCATCCAGCTCCGGATCGGTGCTATGCCGATGCCGGACGCGGCTCGAAATTAGGCCAATAGAAATTTCGGCTCTTGGCGTGTGAAGTCCGCCGTGGATTCAAACCACGATTTGGTCGAGGTAGTAGTTATGTCCGGCATCGGAAATGCACGGAAGTCTAAAATGGTCAAATAACAGCCGCACGCTAGACATCTCTCGTCACGAACCGGACATCACGGCGATGATCTGCTCAATTTCATCGGAGGTATTGTAGTAGTGTGGCGACACCCGAACTGCTTCATTGCGAACGCTAGCGTAGATTCCGTTGGCCGTTAGCGTCGAGTGCAACTCCGAGGTGGGCACCCCAGGCTTTTTGAGGATGTTGATGCCTGATCGGAATTTGTCGTCGAACTGATAGACCGGCTGAAGGCCCTTGCTCAGGGCTTGCTCGCGAAGCAAATCGCTCAACGACAAAATCCTCTCCTCAATCCAGTCGATCCCCAGTTCATCGATCTGGGCAAGTCTCTCAGCCAGACCAAGGATGCCCGACCCATTGGCCGTACCCGGCTCAAACCGACGCGCATCCGGCAGAAAGTCGAGTTTTCGGTTGAAGGCAAAGGGATCGTTCACGCTGAGCCAGCCGACAATCCGTGGTGTTATCGAGTTCAAAGCCCGGTCGGAGAAGCTGGCGAAGCCGATCCCGCGAGGTCCCATCATCCATTTATGAGCGCTGGCAACGAGAACATCAACACCGGACGCTCCTACATCAAGTTTTATGGCCCCGGTGGACTGAGTGCCATCCACCACGAGGAGAGCACCGGCTGCGGTACAGATTTCCCCAAAAGCAGCAACGTCAACGCGGAAACCGCTATAGAACTGGACGTGGCTTACAGCGACAACTCGGGTACGGCTATCGGTAACCGCACGGACTTGGCTGGGCTCAATCCTACCTCCCGTCGAAGTTACCTGCCGAACCTCGACGCCCATGTCGGTCAATTGAACCCAGCACAGATAGTTGGACGGGAACTCATCGGCGCAAACTACGATGTTATCACCCGGTAGCCAATCGACGCCCAGGGCAACGAGAGACAGACCGTGCGCCGTATTCTGAACGTAAGCGATGCTCTGCGGAGTTGATCCAACAAGTTTTGCCGCAAGAGCGCGACCTTTGTCGAAATACGGCAGAGAAGCAGCACGGTACTCCCTAAGGTTTTCTGAGAAAATCTTGTTGTATTGCTCGCTCGCCAACTGAACCCGAATGGGTATTGGGGCAACAGAAGCGTTATCAACATAGATTTTGTCGTGAATGTACGGGATATCGCTCCGCAGCTGCTGAATTTTTTCGTTATTCATTGGGAGTCCTCACCTGCTCATTCACCAGCGCAACACTAAGCGGCTGACAGGGAGCAAACAAGCATCCCGCCATCTAAGTTCGCCGAGTCGACGATCAGTCTTCGCAAATAACCCTCGATGACCGGGCCGAAAACGGTACCAGATAACCTGGCTTGATCCCGCCGGCCGCCCCAGTCATCAGACCGCCCCCGACTGCTTTCTGTGCATCGGCCATGCTCGGAACTCAAACGGTATTCGCCCGTCGATTCTGTCGGTTCGCGGGGATAGCCCGAATCGCTCCCGGTAGGCTCTACTGAAGTGCACCTGGCTGGCGAACCCCGAGGCGATGGCAATTTCCGACATCGGCATGTCGGTCTGCGTTACGAGTCCGCGAGCGCGGTCCAGACGGATGTCGCGGTAATAGATCGCAGGGGACTTGCCGACATATTTCAAGAAAAGTCGGTTGAGCTGACGATGGGAAATCCGGACCCGGTCGGCAATGTCGGGTATGGCGAGCGCGTCCTCGAGGTGCTGCTCCATGACAACAATTGCCTGCCTGATCGAGGCTGGAACGTGGCTTCCCAGGGGCTCGACGTTGGCGGGGTTCTGCGGGGTTCCCGCTGGCCTCAACAGGGGATGGAAAATGTACCGGGCTGCGGCGTTGGCCAGCGCGTCACCCGAGATAGCCTGGATGACGTGAAGCGCGATGTCAGCCGACGCGATCCCGCCCGAACATGTGAACTGTTTTTCGTCACGGACAAAGATGTCTTCCGAAACCTCGATGTCTTCATGCAGTTCCTTGAGCGCGTCGATATGCTCATAATGGACGGTCGCGCGCTTGCCGCTGAGAAGACCGGCATCGGCGAGAATGAAGGCCCCTGTGTCGAGACCGCCCATGATGCTTCCTGCCCTCGCCCACTTTCGTAATGTGGCCAGCAGTTGCGGTGTGGCAGCTGCTTCCGGTGTCCAGCTCGCGGACATAACGACGATGTCGAACTGATCGTTCTGGATATCGCTCAGGCGCTGAGTGTCGACGGCGAAGCCGTTGCTTGCCATGCATGGCCCACCCTTTACAGACACCAGTTGCCATCGAAACCGGGTATCCCCCTCGAGATAGTTCGCCGCGCGAAAAGGGTCGATGAAGGCAGCCGTAGCCGCGACGTTAAAGTTCGGCGTGACGAGGACCAGTATCTGGACGGTAGAGTTGTATTTCTCTGACATGGCCGAAAATGTAAAACCAGTGTCGTGAAATGTTAAAACACGCCCCCGCTTTATGCAACAATTTTGGAAGGGAACAAATACAAACTGGGAGATCAATAATGAACAAGGTTTCAAAACTTGTCTCGACGTGCGCTGTCCTGACGCTGCTTTCCGGAGCCGCTTATGCCGCCGAACTGGGCGCTGTCGACGAGCCGATCAAGCTTGCCATCAACGAATGGACAGGCCAGCAGATCACCACCCGCATCGCCGGGCAAATGCTGCAAGCTGCCGGATACAAGGTCGAATACGTAACCGCGGGCTACCAGAATATGTGGCAGGCCGTTTCCGAGGGCCAGATTGACGCGGCCCTCGAAGTTTGGGGTTCCAACGTCACCGAGCAATACAAACAGCTCAACAAAGAGGGTAAGGTCGAGGACCTCGGTGAACTGGGTCTCGTGGCGCGCGAAGGTTTCGCTTATCCAGCCCATGTTGCAGAGCTGTGTCCCGGCCTCCCCAAGTGGGAAGCTCTGAAGGACTGCGCCAACGTCTTCGCGACTGCCGAGACGCTTCCTGAAGGTCGTCTTGTCGACTACCCGGGTGAATGGGGCACGCCAGGAGCGGACCGTATCAAAGCCCTCGGCCTCCCCTTCAAGGCAATCCCCGCGGGTTCAGAGGGAGCGCTCGCCGCCGAGTTCAAGGCGTCTGTCGAACGCAAGACGCCGCTGGTTGCCGTATTCTGGCAGCCGCACTGGGCGATCGCGGCATACGATCTCAAGTTCGTCGACCTTCCCGAAGGCAAGCAAGAATGTTTCGATGATCCGGCTTACGGCCCGAACAAGGACGCGACCGGTGACTGCGACTTTATCCCGACGCGTGTCTTCAAGGCGGCATGGCCGGGTCTCAAGGAAAAGTGGCCGGCCGCATATGAAATCCTGAAGGGATTGAAGCTGTCCACGGAGGAGCAGCAGCCTCTCATGGGTGCGGTCGACGTTGATGGAAAATCAGCCGAAGACGTCACGAAAACCTGGATCGAAGCGAATTCGGCGGCCTGGAAGCCCGTCGTTGAGGCGGCGACCAAGTGAGGTCAGGGCCGATGTTGCAACAACTCCCGCCTCCGGCGATTTCATGCAAAGGTGTTTGGCAGGTCTACGGTGCAAACCCAGAGCAAGGACTTAAACAAGCTCTGTCGAATGCTGGCGGAAACGCCGACGAGGCGGCCCGACTGCTTCGCCAACGCGGGCTGGTTCCAGCGGTACAAGACGTCACCTTCGATGTCCTCGAGGGCGAAGTCTTCGTTATCATGGGCCTTTCGGGTTCGGGGAAATCCACCCTCATCAGGACGATCTCCCGCCTCGTACAAGGCACGGCTGGATCGATTCTGATCAGTGGAGAGGACATCCTCACCGCGAGCAAGCAGCGGCTGATCGAGTTGCGCCGAAACAAGCTGGGCATGGTGTTCCAGCATTTCGGGCTCTTTCCCCACATGACCGTCTGCGAAAACGTCGGGTTCCCGCTGAAAATGCAGGGGGCGGACAAAACCTCACGTCGGAAACGCGCCCTCGAAGTGCTGGAACTTGTAGGGCTTTCCGGCCGAGAGGACGCCTATCCCCGTGAGTTGTCAGGCGGACAACGGCAGCGCGTCGGAATCGCCCGCGCTCTGGCCGTCAATCCAGACCTCTGGTTCCTCGACGAGCCCTATTCGGCCCTCGATCCGCTGATCCGTCGCCAGCTCCAGGATGAATTTCTGAGGATTCAGGCGGGCCTGCAGAAGACCTCCGTGTTCATCACCCATGATATCACGGAGGCGCTTAAACTAGCCGACCGGATCGCGATCATGCGCGATGGCAAGATCGTACAGATCGGGACCCCGGACGAGATCATCGTCAATCCAGTCGATGACTATGTGCGCGAGTTTAGTCGGGACGTCCCCAAGGGCAGGTATTCACATGTCAGCTCGATGATGAGCCTGCCGGATCGCCTCCCGAATATGCCGGACGATCCCAAGATCGGCGCGGAGATGACAGTCGATGACGCCTTGGCCTCGTGCATGGCTCTCTACCAGCCTGTTCCCGTCTGGGGAGCCGACGGGAAGATGGCGGGGATAGTCCATCCGAGCCAATTGGCGAGTGCGCTCCAATCCGAGCGACCTGCGTGAAACCGACTGCATTATGAACGGTCCGCCCCAGCGGACCGTCCTGAACAATAAATCGGGAACCGGAGAAATCTCCATGAAACGCCCCACCCCAGCGGTTTGGGCGGCGCTGACTGCTGTCCTTGTCGGAGCTGCCTGCATCACGTTGTCGCCCTATTTCCACTGGGTCACTTCCTGGCCGGCAGGGGCGACCCTTCCCGTCACGTCATGGATCGGAACCGGCCTTACGGCCGCATTCGAATTGCTCAAGCCTCTCGCACGCACGATTTCGACACTGCTTTCGTATCCGATGATGTTTGCAAACACGGTGCTGGTGAACTCGCCGTACTCCCTCACCATCGGGATTCTTACTGCACTTGGTTGGTACCTCGGGGGCATCCGCCTGACGCTTCTGGTCGTTTCCGGTCTGGGCTTCGTCCTCTTCAGCGGCTACTGGATCGCCAGCATGAACACCTTGGCGCTCGTGTTCGTCTCGGTGCCCTTCGCCCTCCTGGTCGGATTCGCCGTTGGCCTGCTAGCGAACGAATTCAAATCGATTAACCGCGTCGTCGAAACCACGCTCGACGTCATGCAGACAGTACCGACGTTCGCATATCTCACGCCGCTCCTGCTCCTTTTCGGCTTCGGCCCGGTAGTCGGCCTCATAGCCTCGATTATCTATGCCGCCCCTCCGATGGCCCGGAACGTTATGCTTGGTCTTCAGAGGGTCGAACCGGAGATCAAGGAAGCGGCGATCATGAACGGCGCGACGCGGGTCCAGCAGCTATTCTTGATCGAAGTACCTTCGGCCGCCAGGCAGATCATGGTCGGCGTCAACCAGACCATCATGGCGGCTCTGTCCATGGTCATCATCGCAGCGGTGATCGGCGGATTCAACGACATCGGTTGGGAAGTCCTGCTGACCATGCGCAAGGCGGCTTTCGGGCAGAGCTTGGTTGCGGGCCTCGTCATCGTCATTTTCGCGATCTTGGCGGACCGAATGAGCGGCGCGTTGGCGCAATCGGAGGTGCGGTACTCGTGGAGAATCGCGCTCGCCGTGGTCCTGGTTTCGGTTGCCTTGGCGACGGTGGAGCGCAGCCTCCTACCTGGGCCCGACTCCTATTCCGCCTTCAAAGGTCTTGCCGCCGCGGCCGACAGTTATCTCAACGCTTTCACGGCTGCCAACGGCCTCGTGTTGGACGCGGTCAAGAACGGCGCAATGTTCTTTGTCCTGCTGCCCTTGAAGATCGGTCTCGACCAGGCAGTGCTCCCGTTCACCTGGGGCTTCATGTGGACGAAATGGATGAGTGCCACCGTCTATGCAGTCTTCGGCGTTATCGCAGTCGTAATGGCACTTCGTGGCCGGGCGGTCCTCGGCCTGTCGCTTCTCATCGCTTCTGGCGTCATGATTGTCGGCATCGCGAACCTACCATGGCCGTTCATGCTGGTTTCTCTCGGCGCGCTGGGCTGGGTTGCCGGCGGACCCAAACTCGCTGCGTTCGCCGTCACCATGATAATGGCGATCCTGTTGATGGGATTGTGGGAGCCCGCGCTCCTGTCATTGTACCTGTGCACGGCGGCGGTATCGGTGTGCGTGGTGCTTGGCGGTCTGATTGGGCTGGTGTCATCCGTCAGTCCGGCGACCTGGAGCGTCGTACGGCCGGTCTGCGACTTCTTCCAGACCATTCCGCTCTTTGTCTTCCTTATTCCCGTCCTGATGTTCTTTCAGATCGGTGAGTTCTCGGCGTTCCTGGCGATATGCGCCTACGCGATCGTGCCAATGGTTCGCTACACGTATCATGGCCTGACATCGACCCCGGAAGAACTCCTCGAGGCGGCAGTCGCGTCCGGCGCGAGCGACTGGCAGGTAATGCGGGAGGTGCGTATTCCCTACTCGCTGCCCACCATTCTCCTCGGGCTGAACCAGACGGTTCTGTATGCCTTTTCGATGCTTGTGATCGCCGCACTGATCGGAACGACCGACCTCGGCCAGCAGATATATCTCGCTCTAGGCCAGGGCGATGTCGGCCTCGGCGTGGCGGCCGGAGCGGCGATGGCAATTCTGGCTCTAGTTGCGGATCGTTTGGTTCAAGCCTTTGCCATGAAGCAACGCCAGGCGCTTGGGCTTTAGAGATTAGTTTCAAACCAGCTATCTTCGACTTGGAGGCACCGATGACAACGACATCGGACACGAGAAAATTGTTCCTTTTTTACCTTGCGCCGGAATTCACTCTGCTCGCCTTTACCTCTGCTCTCGAAACTTTGAGGTTGGCGAACCAAGTGATCGGGGACGAGGTCTATGAATGGCGCATTGTCACAAGCGACGGCAAGGCTGTCCGGGCAAGCTGTGGTCTCTCGATAACCCCGGACCTTGCCCTGGTCGAGGCACGAAAGCTAAGGGCGAGCGGCGTAAAGCTCGGCATGGCGATCGTCTGCGCAGGTCGGAATGTCCAGAAACATCTCGACAGGTCGCTCGACCAATGGCTTCGCGAATGCCGCTCGCAACGAATCCCGTTAGGGGCAATCTGCACTGGTCCCCATTTGCTCGCGAAAGCTGGGTTGCTTGTAGATAAGCGCTGCACGATCCATTGGGAAAACTATCCGTCTTTCGCGGAAGCCTTCTCCGACGCCCAGGCGCGGCCACAGTTGTATGAAGTCGACGACGGCATCTACACATGCGCCGGCGGCACTTCTTCACTCGACATGATGTTGCACATCGTTTCCGAACATCACGGCTCTGAGGCAGCGCGGAAAATCTGCCAACAGGCTATCGTCGGAACTGTCAGGCATCGGTCGGAACGCCAGCGGCTTCCGTTTTCGCTCTCTCAAGATATTAAGCACCGCACGCTTCAGGCCGCAATTGAACTGATGGCAGAGAACGTAGCACAAACGCTTCCGCTAGCGTTCCTCGCAAAAAAGGTCGGCATTTCGCGTCGGCAACTGGAACGCCAGTTCCAGACAAGCACCGGCTGCAGTCCAAGTCGCTTCTACGTGAAGCTGCGGGTTGAACGCGCCAGAGCACTGTTGGAACAAACAGCGATGCCTGTTGTAGAAGTCGCTATCGCCTGCGGTTTCACTTCGGGTTCCCACTTTGCGAAGGTGTACCGCACAAGTGAGGGCGAGTCGCCCATACAAACCAGAAAGCCCCAACGCTCGAAAGACCGAATGGCGTCTAGCGCCGTGATGTCAGGATAGGTGGCATATCACCGCGACGCGCTCGGAGACATATGTACGTCTGTCTTACTTACGCGCTGACTATGTGGGCTCAAGCGGATATCTCGGCGTGAGCTATAGGTCTGGTGTGCAGTGTTTTCGAGCTGTTCGTCGAGCCGAGGAGCCGACGAAAAACGCCATCGAGTCTGTCGGGGGGACGCAATCCCAGATGATCGGTCAGTTCCCAACGATACATTATGCGATTTTTCGAGCTCGGAACGGGAACATCGGTCAGGAGATCGCGACGACGAGGCTATATCGGCTTTCACTGCATCCCAAAAGCGCTCAAGGGGGCGAAACTCGCCATCTGATCGCGGCGCCATGGAACGCTTGCCGCGGGAGTTAAGGTGATTGCTAAATTGCGGACTTTCGCGCAGCCACTACAGCTCGGCACGGAACTTAGCATGGCGCCGGGTGGCTATCCGGTAAGCCGCTCCGCGTGCCACCGCAGATGATCCTCCATGAATGTCGAGATGAAATAATAGGAGTGATCATACCCAGCTTGATGGCGCATTGTGAGCGCCATGTTCGCTTTTCTGCAGACCTCCTCGAGGCACCAGGGCCGAAGTCCGTCCGTCAGGAATGGGTCATTCTTTCCCTGATCGACCAGTAACTCCTTGAACCGATGGCCATCCTCGATAAGAGAAACGGCATCGTAACCGCGCCAAGTTGCCTCGTCGGCTCCTAGGTATTTCCGCAGGGCTGGTTTTGACCACTCGGCTTCGGTAGGGCGAACGATCGGCGCAAGGGCTGAGCAGCTCCTGAACCAGTCGGGCTGCCGCAACGCCATGACCAGCGCCCCGTGGCCGCCCATCGAGTGACCGAATATCCCCTGACGCTCCATATCGGCGTTAAAATTTGCGCCGACAACTGCCGGAAGCTCGTCCGTCAAGTAGCTGTACATCCGATAGTGCTTGGCGAAAGGGGGTTGTGTTGCGTCGAGGTAAAAGCCAGCACCACAACCAAATTGCCAATTGTCCGGCTCGTCTGGCACATTCTCTCCACGCGGGCTGGTGTCCGGGCAGACTATGATCAGTCCCAGTTTGGCTGCGAGCCGCCGGTACTCCCCCTTCTCGACAACATTTGCCGGGGTGCATGTCAGCCCCGATAGATACCAGAGAACCGGCCGCGGTGAATGCTCGGCCTGCGGGGGAACAAATACGGCGAAGGTCATTTCGCAGGCACAGGTGGTTGAGGCATGTGAATACACGCCCTGGACACCTCCATGGGATCTCGCGGTAGAAACGATCTTCATGCTGTTGTCCTTCTCTCAGCGGATCAGGGAAGTCGCGGCGGCGCAATCGGTGTTTGGAGAAGCAATTGCGCCGCCACTGGCGCCGGTGGCTGGAGGAACCGTATCCCGGCGCGTCCGAGACATGCTGGTAGCGATTGGACCTCCTATCGCGCCCCGAGGCCTCGTCCTCGTGTCTAGTATAGAACGACCGTGCGGATGCTTTCTCCTTGGCGCATCAGCTCGAAGCCCCTGTTGATGTCTTCGAGCGCCATGGTGTGGGTGATCATCGGGTCGATCTCGATCTTGCCCTCCATGTACCAGTCGACGATAGCAGGCACGTCGGTGCGACCGCGGGCGCCGCCGAAGGCGGTGCCCATCCAGCTGCGGCCGGTGACGAGCTGGAACGGCCGGGTGGAGATTTCCTGGCCGGCGCCGGCAACGCCGATGACCACCGACTTGCCCCAGCCGCGATGCGAGGCCTCGAGCGCCTGACGCATCACCTTGGTGTTGCCGGTGCAGTCGAAGGTGTAGTCGGCGCCGCCGATCTGGTCGGCCCCGCGCTTCGTCATGTTGACGAGGTAGGGCACGATGTCGTCGCCGATCTCCTTGGGGTTGACGAAGTGGGTCATGCCGAAGCGTGTCCCCCATTCCTTCTTGTCGTTGTTGAGGTCGACGCCGATGATCATGTCGGCACCGGCAAGCCTGAGCCCCTGGATGACGTTGAGGCCGATGCCGCCGAGGCCGAAGACGATCGCGGTTGCACCCATCTCGACCTTGGCGGTGTTGATCACCGCGCCGATGCCGGTGGTGACGCCGCAGCCGATGTAGCAGATCTTGTCGAAGGGCGCGTCGGGGTTGACCTTGGCGACGGCGATCTCCGGCAGCACGGTGTAGTTGGCGAAGGTGGAGCAGCCCATGTAGTGATGGATCTTGTCCTTGCCGATCGAAAAGCGTGAGGTGCCGTCCGGCATCAGGCCCTGGCCCTGGGTCGAGCGGATCGCCGTGCACAGATTGGTCTTGCGCGACAGGCATGACGGGCAGGCGCGGCATTCCGGTGTGTAGAGCGGGATGACATGATCGCCCTTCCTGACCGAGGTGACGCCGGGGCCGATATCGACGACGACGCCGGCACCCTCATGGCCGAGGATCGCCGGGAACAGACCTTCGGGGTCGGCGCCCGACAGCGTGAAATCGTCGGTGTGGCAGATGCCGGTGGCCTTGACCTCGATCAGCACCTCGCCGGCCCGCGGGCCTTCGAGCTGAACCGTCATGACCTCGAGCGGCTTGCCTGCCTGAACGGCAACGGCGGCGCGTACATCCATCTATTTTCTCCCTGCAATTTGTTTCGTTGGCAGAACGCGAGTTGGACCGTCTCCAATCCCAATGCCTATGCCGCCTTAGCGGGGCCGGCGGGAAACACGCCCGACATGACAATGAACCCCTTGAGCCGCTTGACCCGTTCGCACCAGCGACGGATCGCCGGATAGTCCTGCCTGGAAATGCCCCCCTCCTCCGAAAGCATGATGTAGGGGAAGCACGCGATGTCGGCGATCGTTGGTTGGCTTGTGGAACAGATCCATTCGCGCCCTTGCCGCTCACCGAACCAAAGATGTTCATCGAGGATCCGGAACAGCCGATGGGCGCCGGCGCGCGCAGCGTTGATGTCGAAGTCGTAGAACAAGGCATCGTGCAGACGGGCAGCCGAGGCGGTGCCCGTAATGCCATCCGCAAATGCAAGCCATTGGGTGATCTCGCCCAGGAGTTCAGGATTGTCGCGCGGGTACCAGGTTCCGGCAGTGTCGTATTTGGCGGCGAGGTAGACGAGGATCGCCTGAGCGTCGCGCAGCACCAAACCGTCATCATCGATGACGGGCAGTTGACCGAGCGGATTGAGTTTCAGGAACCAGCCGGCCTTGTGTTCGCGGCCCGGATAGAAGTCGACGGGAACGGTGCTGTATTCGACCCCCAGGATGCTCATCAGCAGCCGGAGCTTGTAGCAATTGCCCGATAATTCATAATCGTAAAGCTTGATCATGTTTTGATTTCCTTACACGTCGAGGACGAGACGGGCTGACTTGCTGCGGGAAACGCAGGTCATGATCTTCGTGCCGGATTCTCGCTCGGATGGGCTGAGATAGACGTCCTGGTGATCCGGTTCGCCTTCAATGACGGTCGCAAGACAGGTCCCGCAGGCGCCCTGCTCGCAAGATGACGGCAAATCGACACCCGCTTCGCGCATCGCTTCGAGGATGGACTGCCCGGCCGGCACCTTGATGGTCAAACACGACCGGGCCAGAGCAACTTCGAAGCTCGAACTGTCGTCGATCACGTTGGTGTTCTTGAAGTACTCGAAATGCACCGCAGTCTCGGGCCAACCAACCTCGGCCGCCAGGGCGCGCGTCACTTCCAGCATCGGTCCGGGGCCACAAACATAAAGCTGCGTGTCCGGGCGATAGGGCGACAGAAGTCGGCGCAATTCGCTGGCAGTGTCGTCAGGTGATAGCCCGAGATGGGGCTTCACGGCATCACCGAGCGCCTGCCTGCTCTCGACGAATGCGAGTTGCTGTTCGTTCTGAGCAAAGTAGTGCAGTTCGTAGGCGAGGCTCTGGTTGTTCAGCGCCTTTGCCATCGCCAGCAACGGCGTCACGCCAATGCCGCCGGCAACGAAGATGGTCTTCAGGGCGTCGCGTCGCAGCGGAAAATTGTTCCTTGGCTCGGAGATCGCCAGCACATCTCCTTCACGGACGCTGTCGTGAAGGCACTGGGATCCACCCCTCGATGCCGGATCGAGCTTCACTCCGATGGTGAAGCAGTCCGTTTCACCAGGTCCATTGGTAATCGAATATTGACGGATAAGACCGTTCGGAAGATGTACATCGATATGAGCACCGGGCTGGAACGTCGGCAGAAGACCTTTGATGGGTCGGAGTTCGAAGGCCATGATGGCATCGGCAGTCTGCCACTTTCGCGCAACTTGAACACGGATCGCCGCTTTGCGTCCACGGCTGTCCAGCTCAGGCAGACTGGCAAGCTCTTCGGAGACCCGCTCGAAGATCGGTTCGATCGGCGCAGGTATCGGCAGTGAGGCGGCTTCCTTCTCAATGTGTATACGCAATGCCGAGAGCGCCTCGTTGTGATGACGCAACACCGTCATCGCGTGGACAGTATCCGGCCTGCCATTAAGAACGCCTCGGATTATCGAACGGCCGGAATCCACCGGCTGAACGAAAAAGACACCAAGCGTTTCAGCCATGCCGTGGCGGCTCCTCAGAGCCACGACCGCTTCCGTCACTACCGCCAGTTCAACGCTGGCGTCCGTCCCATCGATCTCATCATTCGGTTGGAAGCGATAGGATCGCAACGTCTTAACAACCAGTTCTGCCGATGCATTGACAGGTATGGCGCGCAGCACGAGCAGGTCGTCTCCACTAAGCCCCTCGAACACGGGAAGATCGCCGTACGGCCCTTCGGACGACCACACCAAACCGTAGCGTTCGACAGCGGGGAACGACCGGTTGGTAATGGTCCGGGCAGGTGCGTCGGCGGGGTGGGCCGGAATATAGGTGCATCCGGCCGTGCGGTTCGAATAGCGCCAGCCGTGATATTGACATTTCAGCTCTCGGCCGTCGTTGATGCCAATCGATAGCCTGACACCGCGATGCAGACAGCGGTTTTCCCAGATATTGACGTATCCATCGTCTGCGCGCCACACAGCAAACTCCCGGCCAAGCAGTTGGCCGTGGAAGACATGGCGTAGCCGCAGGTCATCGGTTGCTGCGATCGGATGCCACCGGGTCCTCGCTTCTTCAAGCATCGTCGTCTCCAATTCATCGTCAGTGTTTCGTGTTGGCTGGGTTCAAATCGGAGCCGGAATGACCCCGTATTTGACACCCTTCCGGTTCAGCCAGCGGCGATAGGCGATGGCGGATTTATCTGCTCGGATCGGGGTCTCGGCTCTCGGATCGAGCGGCAGACGTTTGGGAAACTGGTTTTCCAGAATCGGCTTGTCCTGGCCGAAAATCGTCTGCTGAAACCGCTTGATCACCTTGTCTTCATTGTCCTCGTCGAGGATGCAAAGCATCATGTGCGCACGGACAGTCTCCTGGCTGAGAGGCTGCATGAACACGGCGATGACATCGTACCGGGCGCCGTCGACCGGGCTCGATTTATAGAGTACGGAGCAATAGGGGTGAGGCACGCGGTAGATGTACTCGACCTCGGCGCCGGTTTGGGAAGCGCTCGACGCCAAAGGCTGAAAGAAACGGCAGCGGGTTGCCAGGATTTCGTCCCTCTCGACCGAGATGTCGACATCGTATTCCTTGACCTCGGTGTGCGGTTCAACGCCCAGGATGTCGGTGTGGACATAGGGAAAATGACCCATGTCGAGGAAATTCTCGATCGCGCGCGGCGCTGACACATTGACCCCGAAGGTCGCTGCATTCAGGCGACGCCGATCGGTTTCGTCATACTCCGGGATGGGGAAGAGCTCGTCGGGAGGGCAACCGAGGGAGGCCCAGAGATAACCATAGGCGACCTTTGCCGGCAGCGAATTGCACACGGATGCCGCGTCGATTTTGTCGCCGGCGGCAAACTCGGCGCAAGACCGCCAAACGGCAACCGTACCGTCTGGCCCGACGGCGAGACTGAGCCGCTCCTCCAGAAGAACGGTATCGACAACCGTATCGACGGGGAGCTCCGCCAGCGCGCCCAGCGGGTGCCATAGGTTCAGGACGACGGAATCCGAACATCTAGTTGTCATCGCCATAAGAAATTCCCTTCAAGGTGGACCGTCGCCGATCAGACAGGGTACGTGATCGCGCCATAGGTGACCGAGCGATCACGAAGCCACCGCCGATAGTGGACGGAGACGGCATCGGCTCTGATCGGGGTTTCCGCCCTTGGATCGAGCGGCAGGCGTCGTGGGCGCTGGTTTTCGAGGATCGGTTTGTCCTGCGCGAATATCAGTTGCATGAAACTGCGCACTGCCGCCGCCTCCAAGCCCTGCTTGAGGTAGCAGAGATAGGAGTGAACGACGCAGTTCTCCTCATCGACCGGCTGGATGAACAGCACGATCAGATCCTTTCGGTCGGGATCAAGAGGATTGCTCTTGTAGAGTGCGACCGTATAGGGCCGGAAGACCTTGTAGACATAGTCGACCAGCATCGCCGTCTGTGCCGTAGGAGAGGCAAGCGGCTGGTGGAACTTGCAATCGGTTGCCAGCACTTCGTCTCCCGCGGTAATCGTCACATTGTAGGGCAGCACTTCGGTGTGCGGCTCATCGCCCAGCCAGCCGGTGTGCACGAAGGGAAAGTGCCCCATATCGAGAAAATTCTCGACGGCTCGTAGGCCCGATGCCTTGACGGCGAAGGAGCCGCCGCTCAATAGGTGGCGGTCGGCCTCGTTCGTCTCCGGCAGGTACAGGATGTCTCGTTCCGGCCTACCGAGGCACGCCCAGATGAATCCGTATCGAGCGTCCGAACAGACTTCTTCACCTGTCCCCGAAAGGACCACTCTCTGGCTGTAGCGGCCATCGAGTGTGACCTGAAGATCATGTCCCATCAGCTTGGTGGCGAAGGCCGAATTCGACGACAGGGCAGCCCGCTCCGCGACAACGTGCCAGTCGTTGAGAAGCGTACGATCGGCGCAGCGAAACTCTCCCATTGGCCACCTCCGGTGCGGTCATGCATCACTGCGGAAAAACCGTAGCGATGCCTGTTAACTGCCCGCAGAGTTTCATTTTCGGGACCGCGACGGAATGTCTTCCGTTGCCCCGCGCATACCTTCAATTAACGTTTTTCGAGATACGGGTCGGCAACGTCCCCGTCGGCAATCCCACACATCAACAGGGCAGTCATTCCTGCCCTATGTTTGCCGCTCGCCGCAAGGAACCGTCCGGCGGTCGGATTAGAGCTGCATTTAATCAATAGCTTAATTTGGCCCTGTTGCCTTCTTGGCCGGTCCCTTTTCGCCTCATCGCCTAGGCAGGATGACGCGCCGAGCCCAGCCGTGAGAATTCACACGGCTGGGCGCTGAAGCAAAAGTCGGATGTCGTCAGTTCATCTATCCCTCATTCCCGGCGATAGGGAATTCCAAGTGCGACCGGCTGATGCGTTCGCGACCTCAGGCCAGCCAGAAGCACGAGTGAGGCCACATATGGCAACACCAGGAAGACGTGATGCGGAATTGAAACCCCGACGACCTGGGCGTGAATTCCGATGGCTTCGAGCAATGCGAATATGAAGATCGCTCCAACCACACGGAAAGGCATCCAGTTGCCGGCGATAATGGCAACAACGACGAGCCAACCGCGACCGGCGATAAGGTCCGGCACAAACCGGTCGGAATAGCCCAGCATCAGGAATGCGCCACCGAAGCCCGACATCAGGCTGCCGAACATGATTGCCAGGCATTGGCGGCGACCAACGTTCAGCCCTTTGACGTCGAGTGCTTTCGGATTTTCCCCGACGCAGCGAATTTCGAGCCCATACCGGGTGCGGTAGAGAAAAAACCAGACCGCGATCGGAAGCAGGAAGCTGACATAGGTCAGAAGGCGCTGGGAAAACAGCACCGTTCCAAGGATCGGAATATCCGACAGATACGGTATCTCGACAGCTTCAAAACCCGCGAATTTGGGCGGATCGCGACCGATGATGTAGGTCTGGAACCAGAACAGGGTGAGACCCGAGGCAAGCAAGTTGAGGGCAAGGCCGGCGATGAATTGCTCTGATTTGAGAACGATCGTAACGAACGAGAGGATCAGGCTCAATGCCGCGCAAGCCAGTACCGCGACGAGCAGGGCAAGCCACGGCGAGCCCGTCGTTGACGCGATTACATAGGCGACGACCGCGCCAAGCAACATCGTCCCCTCGACGGAAATGTTCCAGATACCGGAACGTTGGGTGACGAGTTCGCCCATGGCAGAGAACAACAGCGGCGTGGCGATCCGAACCATTGCGGCCAGAATACTGATGAACAGTGGACCCTGAAAAAGCTCAAGCATGCACTTCACTCCTGACAGTAACCTGGATCCTGGTGGCCACGGCTGCACACAGGAAGAAGAGCAGGACGAGCCCTTCCATGGCCGAGACCAGCCCGGCCGGGGTTCCACTCTGCAATCGCATGTAAATGGCTCCGCTTTTCAGCGCACCGAAGAAGAGGGCCGCAAGCATGGCGCCGCTTGGCCGCAACCCTCCGACCATCGCAACGACGATGCCGGAACTGCCGATACCGAGCAGTGTTTCGGCGCGAAGACGATGGGACGTGCCGAAAAGTTCGCCAGCGCCAGCGAGACCCGCAAGGGCGCCGGATACCAGCATCACGACCAGCAGGAGGCGGCTGAT
Source organism: Ensifer sp. LC384 (assembly GCF_001695865.1). Taxonomy (NCBI): domain Bacteria; kingdom Pseudomonadati; phylum Pseudomonadota; class Alphaproteobacteria; order Hyphomicrobiales; family Rhizobiaceae; genus Ensifer; species Ensifer sp. LC384. The sequence continues at coordinate 29,460 of NZ_MBST01000020.1, read as the reverse complement.
ATCAGTTCCGCGGAACCGAAGCGCAGTCGGGTTGGAGCCGAAAGCGCGGATTTCGTAGCCGAGCGGCGTTCGCTCCAGCAAGACGGCCGATAACGCCGTGGCACCGAGCGCAAGCAAGAAACCGACATGCAGCTTGGCGGAGCCTTGGCCGAACAGCGTCGGCCACTCCAACATTGTATTGACCGGGGGAGACTGATGATAGGCGACGGTCACGCCGGACTCCATCCACGGTCCACCATCAAGCAGATAGGCGAGCAGGAAGATCACGATGTAGTTCAACATGACTGTCGAGATGATCTCGCTGGTGCCAAAACGGGTCTTGAGAATTCCGGCCAGGAGACCAAGGACGCCGCCGCCTGCCAGGCCCGCAAGGACAAGGATCGCGAAAGCCATCCAGTAAGGCAGCGGGCCGATCCACAGGCTGGCCCAATAGGCGCACATGGCGCCGGCCAGAACCTGCCCTTCCTGTCCGATATTCCAGATCTTCGCCCTGAAAGCGATCACCGTTCCAAGACCCACAAGCAGCAGGGGAGTCGCCTTGGCCAGCGAGCCAAGCAGCGCCTTCTGGCTGCCGAAGGCCCCGATAACGAGCGACGAGAAGGCCTTTGCCACGTCACCTCCGGACAAATGGAGTAAGGCGGCGGCGGAAAAAAGAGCACACAGCATTGCCGCCGAATAGCAGGCAACGTTCCAGCCCAGGCTATTGCCTGAGCGCCTTTGAACTAAGATCATTGAGGTGTCCATCAAGGTTGCTGGCGTCACCCGCCATCATCATTCCAAGCTCGAGGAGTGTTGTTTCCTCGGGCCGCACAATGCCCACGATCCTGCCTTTGAAGATAACGGCTATGCGGTCACACAGACGCAGAAGGTCGTCGAGCTCCTCGGAGGCCAGAAGGATGGCAAAGCCATCGGCGCGCTTTTCGAGGATCTTCTCGTAGACAAATTCGGATGCCGCCACATCGAGCCCACGCGTCGGCTGATTGGCAAGTAGCAGGCTCCCGGCGTGAAGGAATTCGCGCGCAAGAATGACGCGCTGGGCATTGCCGCCGGACAGGCGCTCGACGGGCAGGTCCGCGGATGCAGCGACGATCCTGAACTCCTCGATCTTGCGCTCGGCCAAAGCATTGAGCTTGCGGCGGTCGAGAAACGGTCCGCGCCGGTACTCCGGCTTGCGCTGCCATCCAAGCACCAGGTTCTCGGCCGTTCCGAACTCCGGAATCAACCCCTCGCGAAAGCGATCGTCAGGCACGAGTCCAACGCCCCTGTCGAGCATTTCGCGCGAGGTCGGCACCGCGACAGCATCTCCGTCGAGAAGAAAACCTCCCGAGCTCAACGTCCTCACGCCCATCAAGACTTCGAACAACTCCTTCTGGCCGTTGCCTGCAACACCTGCCAGGCCGAGGATCTCGTTGCTGGCGATGCTGAAGGTGACATCACGAAGCACGTCCTCGCCCCACTCGCCGAGCGCACAGGCGCGATCGACGACAAGGACATCACGACCCGGTTCGATAGACCTGTCGCTGACATGCTTGGTGACCTTGTGGCCAACCATGAGTGCAGTAATGGCTTCTGCCGTCGTGCCGGATGTCTGGACGGTGGCGACGACCTTGCCTTTGCGCAGGATTGTGACCCGATCGGACTGCATCACCTCACGCAGTTTATGGCTGATCAGTATGATGGACAGGCCCTGGCGCCGCATTCCGTCGAGAATTGCGAATAGCTGATCGGACTGTTGTGGGGTCAAAACGGCCGTCGGCTCGTCGAGGATCAGCAGTTCCGCCCCGAAATACAATGCCTTGAGGATTTCGACCCATTGCTGTTCGCCCACCGAGAGCTCCCAGATTTCCCGATCGAGATCGATCTGGATGCCGCAACGGCGACAGAGATCCTCGACCTTTCGTCGCGCCGCTGATTTTGACAGGAACATCCCGACTTCGGGGCTTCCCACGATAATGTTCTCAAGGACGGTGAAATTGGTAACGAGGACGAAGTGCTGGTGCACCATGCCAATGCCAAGCCGAAGCGCATCGGCCGGCGAGTTCAGCTCGGCAATCTCACCCTTGAAACGAATGACACCACTATCTGCGCGATAGTATCCGTACAGGCAGGCCGACAGCGTCGACTTGCCCGCACCATTCTCACCGAAGAGACAGTGAATTTCGCCCTTGCGAACGTCGAGGTCGACGTTGTCGTTTGCGGTAACGGCTCCAAACCGCTTGGTCAGGTTCTGTACGCTGAGAAGGTTTTCCATTGAGTGACACCAGCCCTGTTCTGTCGTCGGTCCTACTTCACCTCCGCCGTGTTGAGGGGAACGACAAACTCGCCGGACATGATCTTCTGTCTCGTCGCCGCAAGCTCTTCCTTGACGGTCGCCGGTAGCTTTGCATCAAAGTCGTGATAGGGCGCGATATCGACGCCGCCCTGCCCCATGGAGAACCATTTCGGCTCGGTGTTTCCGTTGTACTGGCCTCCCGGCTTGTGCTTGAGCCATTCGGAAACGATCCATTTGATATCCGGCTGCCAGTTGATGATCGCACTGGAGGCGATCGCGTCTGGCGCAAGCTTACTTTGGTCGATGATGTTGGCAAAGCACATGATCTTGTGCTCCTGACAGGGCTTGAAGTTGTCCGTGAGCATGAACACGACATCCGCACCTGAGGCGATCTGCACGTTTGCGTGTTCTGCCGCCAGCGCGTTGTCGGACCACGATCCGATGAACGACACGCGGTGCTTCACGTCAGGCCTGACGGCTCTCGCGCCGTCGAGGAACGCATTGATCTGGTCGTTGACATCGTCTGCGGCAAACGTCCCGACCAATCCGATGACGCCCGATCTGGTCGTGCGACCGGCCAGCATGCCGAGCAGGTAGGAGGGTTCGTGAAGTCGCTTGTAGAGCCAATATTGGTTGGTTCCGAGCGGCAGGTTGCCCGACCCGGTTACGACGAACATGATGTCGGGGAATTCGGCGCTAAGCTTCTTTACCTGGTCAGAGTATCGGCCGTGGGCCCAGATAATGTCGTATTCTCCGCCTTCGGCGTAGAAGCGCATGGCGTTCTCGGCATCATCGTTCCACAGCGGGTCCGTGTAATCCCACGATATGTCGAGCCCGTCGGGGCGTGCCTGCTTCACCTGTTCCAACGAATCCAGCAACGTGCGGGTCCAGCCGACATCGGTCCGGCTTTCGAGAATGAGCGCGATCCTGAGTGCACTGGGTTGAGCTGCGAAAGACTGATCGAGCGCGGATACCAGCAACGCTCCCATCGAACCCAGGATCGCGGTGCGCCGTGTGATATTGATAGGCATATGAAAATTCCTCCCTGTTTCAACCTTGGACCTTGTTCGGTCGCTCGCAGGCGATGCGCCTTTCCGCACTTGGTTGCGGGCATCGATGCGAAACTGTCCGGGCCAACGGCTTCCCCTTTTGGTTTTTTGTCGCCGTCGACGTTGGTTCTTTCACATTGCTGTACCAGGCTTTCATGAAACAGCCTGGGCAACAATGACTGCTATTTTGGCCCCGCATATCTCCAGTTAAGCTTGCCCAGATTGTTGTTGGCACCCGTCATCAGCGGCTGCCCGCGACGACGCCGTAGCGAAGACCTCTTTCGCGAAGCCAGCGGCGATAAGCTGCGGAGGCGGCGTCTGCGCGGATCGGAACCTCCGAGCGCGAGTCGAGCGGCAAGCGCTTGGGCACCTGATTTTCCAGTATGGGCTTGTCTTGCCCAAGGATGGTCTGGTGAAAACTGCGCATGGCCGCCAAATCCGTGACTTCATCAATCAGACAGATAACGATATGCACGAGCACCCGGTCCTCATCGACGGGTTGCCCGAAAAGCGCGATAACGTCGCGCCTGTCCGGACGTGTTGATCCGGTCTTGTAAAGGACAGCGCAAAACGGATGGGGTATTCGGTACACGTACTCGGTGTCAGCACCGGTATCCGATCCGGCATTGGCTTGTGGTTGGTAGAACTCGCAATCGGTGACCAGGATTTCTGGCGGGTCTGAGTAGACGGCGACCTTGTAGGGTTTGACCTCAGTGTGGGGTTCTTCCCCCAGGATCCCTGTGTGAACGAATGGAAAATGTCCCATATCCAGAAAGTTCTCGACCGCGCGCGGCGCCGATACGCCAACCCGGGTCACGCCCTGAACGATGCGGCTGCGATCCGGCTCGTCAAATTCCGGTATTTCGAACAGATCGCGCGTTGGGCTGCCCAAGGTGGTCCAGAGATAGCCGAACCGCTGAATGGTCGGAAGCTCGGCGGCGAGCGTCTGGGCATCGATCGGCTCTATGCCGTCTTGCGGCTCGCGCCAGACCCCCAGCCGGTCGCCCTGCCGGCCGATCAGCAACCTTTCGCCGAGAAGAACGGTTGCGAACATACCGCTCGATGGGAGCTCCTCGAGCGAGGCAATGACGTGCCATTCGTCGCGTGCAATCGGGTCGATGTGAGAGAGGTTTTCCATATCGCAGTCCCATGGATGTTTGCTGTGCGCACCGTGCGCCCGCACCTGGAGATGGAGGCGCCTTGGAAAGGTGTATGAAGCCGAGGAGGACGACCATGCCTGCGCTTGGCGTTTCAATATCGCCAATTCGCCTGTCTTAGTTGTGGAGTGTCGGGCATTGAAAACGCTGGAAAACTCAGCCGTTCAGCATTTTCTCGCGCAGCTCGGTCGGGGAGCAATCAAAGGCGAGCTTGATCTGACGCGAAAAGTGGTAGGGATTTTTGTAGCCGACCTGGTAGGCAATCTCGCTCACGGACAAGCCGCTGCGCTGCAGAAGATGCGCGCCATAGTCCAGCCGACACCGCCAGAGATACCGCGCCGGCGTCATGCCCAAGTGTTTCTTGAAGGCAGACACAAGATACTGCGGGCTGACGCGAACCTGTTGTGCAACGCGCTCAATAGAGACGTCTGCAGCGAAGTTTTCATCGAGAAAGCGACGGGCCTGAAGAATCGTCTGCGGGATCGGCCTTTCCTCGGCGACGACTTCCGCCTCATAGATATAGGCGTTGAGGAGGGTGTTCGTCAGAGCCTCGCGAAGGCCGCCGCGACCATCGCGATCCCCGATGCCGAGATCGACACCCAGTTGCATCAGCGTCTGAACCTGCGCCGAGGCGGTGATGAAGGGCGCATACTTGTGGCGCTCCTTGAAAAGCCAAGCAGCATTCTGCGGTCGTCCATCACACCAGCTTATATGTGTCAGAGCGTCGGGATTGATCGTTGTCAGATAGCGGTCATGTGTCAGCGACAGGGCACATTGGCCCGCTTCCAACTGCACGGTGGTCTCATCCGCCTCGATCTTGAGTGACCCGAGATGCACGATGATGAAGGCAATATAGTCCCCCCGAATAGGGCCATATTCCCCTCCACTTTCGTAGGAGATCTCCCCGAATGTGTTTTCCCGACTAAGATCTATGGGCGGCAGTCGCATCGAAGCCTTTCAAAGCACCTGACGGCAGTGTTCGCCAAACATTGGCCCGGCGAGCACCATTGATACTCGTGGTTAACGCCCGCTCGATCAAGCATCGAACGTCGACGACTTTCAATTCCCGATCGAACCACGCCTGGTTTCAATGCGCCGCTGAGTAGATGGGAAAGGCCGCGCAGAGATCGTGGACCGATTTCCTCGCGCGTTGTTCCTGTTCGGCGCACTGATCGGTGTCAAGAGTGTCAAGGACGTCGGCGATCAACGTGCCAACTTCGTTGAACTCCGCTTCGCGGAAGCCCCGGCTGGTGGCAGCCGGCGTTCCCAGTCGGATGCCGGAGGTTATCGCCGGGGGCGCGGGATCGAATGGAATGCCGTTCTTGTTGCAGGTCAGACCGGCACGCCCCAGGGCCTCCTCTGCATCCTTGCCGGAGACCCCCTTGCTGCGCAGGTCGACCAGGATCAGATGTGTATCGGTTCCCCCCGAAACGATATCGTAGCCGCGTTCGGTCAACGCCGAAGCTAGTGCCCGGGCGTTGGCCACCATCTGGCGCGCGTATTGCCTGAAGTTGTCTTCAAGCGCTTCGCCAAGTGCCACCGCCTTTGCAGCGATGACGTGCATCAGCGGACCGCCCTGCAGCCCCGGGAACACCGCCGAATTCACCTTTTTCGCGACGTCCTGATTGTTGGTGAGGATCATGCCGCCGCGGGGTCCGCGGAGGGTCTTGTGCGTCGTCGTGGTGACGATATCGGCGATTTCAACCGGGTTCGGATGCACACCTCCAGCGACCAGACCGGCAAAATGCGCCATATCGACCATCATCGCCGCCCCGACCGCATCGGCGATTGCCCGAATTCGTTTGAAGTCGATCAGGCGTGGATAGGCCGATCCGCCCGCGATGATCAACTTCGGCCGTGTCGCGATGGCCTTGTCCTCAAGTTCGTCATAGTCGATCAGGCAATCGCTCTCGCGAACGCCATATTGGACGGCGTTGAACCATTTGCCCGACATGGTCGGCCGCGCGCCGTGGGTTAGATGGCCACCAGCGGCAAGCGACAGGCCCATGAATGTATCGCCCGGCTTCAACAGCGCCAGCATGACCGCGCCATTGGCTTGCGCGCCGGAATGCGGCTGCACGTTGACGAACGATGCGTCAAACAGCATCCCCGCCCGTTCGATCGCAGCGGCTTCGACGAGATCGACATACTGGCAGCCGCCGTAGTAGCGGTGCCCCGGATAGCCCTCGGCGTACTTGTTGGTCATGACGGAGCCTTGCGCAGCAAGCACGGCCGGCGACACGATATTCTCCGAAGCGATCAGCTCGATCTCGGAGCGTTGCCGCCCCATTTCGCGCGCGATCGCGCCGGCAATGACGGAATCATGCTTGAGTTGTCTTTCGAATAAACCCGACATCGGTTTTCTCCTGAGGCGACGACACGGCGACCGTATCGTCTGCCTGCCAATTGAACTGCAATGGGAAGTATAGGATCAGCTGACCGCATCCGGCGGAGCGCGGCCGCTGAAAAAAGCCTTCAGATTCTCAATGACGCGCATCCCCATGGCGATGCGGGTCTCCTTCGTCGCGCTCCCCAGATGTGGCAACAAAACCACGTCCTGCCGCTCGGCCAGACGACCAGGCACACGCGGCTCGCCTTCGAAGACGTCGAGGCCCGCGCCCGCGATCCTTCGGTTCTCCAGCGCGCGGACCAGGGCGTGCTCGTCCACGACATCGCCCCTGGCCGTGTTGATAAGGAAAGCCGACCATTTCATACATGCGAGCCGACGATCGTCGATCAGGTGGTAGTTTTCCCCGCCTCCAGGACAATGGAGCGATACGAAATCGGCGGTCCCCAGCACGTCCTCGACGGTCGGCAACTGGCGTGCGGGCACGTCGAGACCCGCAATTGGATTGCTGTCAAAGAAGACGACGTCCATGCCGAAACCAAAGTGGCAGCGCCGTGCCATTGCCTGCCCTATACGCCCCATACCGATGATGCCGATGGTCTTGCCGGTGACGTGCGTTCCGCAAAGATGCGTGGGACGCCAACCGGTCCACTTGCCGGACCGCAGTTCCCGCTCCCCCTCTCCGGCACGCCTGGCGCACATCAACAGGAGGGTCATCGCCAGATCGGCGGTCGCATCCGTCAGCACGCCCGGTGTATTCGTGACGACCAGCCCGGCGGCCTTTGCTGCCGCGACATCGATATGATTGAAGCCGACGCCGAAATTGCCGAGTATCCTTGCGCGAACGCCTCCCTCGAACAGGTCGGCGCCGATCCTGTCGGTTACCGTCGGCAGCACCGCATCGGCGCCTTCGAGGGCTGCGCGCAACTCACGTCCGTCGAAAGGCTGGTCGGTGCGGTTGAGCGATACGTCGAATTCTGCATTCAGCCGGTCTTCGACCTCCGTCGGCCACCGACGCGTTACAACGACTTTCGGTTTCATGATCCTGGCCCTCCTCATGCAGCGCAATCCTTTTGGCCCTGGTCAATCAGCCGGATCTCGGAACGGTACCACTCCTGTGCGGCGGCAACGCCCGAGCCCGCTTCGATCTTTGCGCCCGCATCACGCAAGGACATCTCGGCAGCCGCGAGCGCCGAAAGACACATGACCTCGTTCAAGTCGCCGAGATGGCCGATCCTGAATACCCGGCCGGCCACCTTGCTGAGACCGGCACCGAATGACGTGCGATATTTTGTGTAGCCGTTTGCGATGACCTGTCGGGCATCGACATCGTCGGGAACGACGATCGCCGAGACCGTATCCGACCACCACTTCTTTTCCGTGGCGCAAAGCCGCAGGCCCCAGGCATGGACAGCGCGGCGAACACCTTCTGCAAGCCGGTGGTGCCGGGCAATGACCCTGTCCAGCCCTTCCGCAAAAATCAGGTCGAGCGAGACCCTCATGCCAAGCAGAAGCTGTGTCGGCGGGGTGTAAGGAAAATAGCCGGTTACGGACGGTGCCTTCATGTCCTCGAAGCTGAAATAGCAGCGTTCGATCGTTGAGTACTCGTGCGCGGCCAACGCCTTTGCACTGACGGCGAGAATGCCGAGACCGGCCGGAAGCATCAACCCTTTCTGCGAGCTGGTAACGGCGAGGTCGACACCCCATTCGTCCATTCGAAAATCAATGGATGCAATCGAACTCACACCATCGACGAACAGCAACGCTTCATGGCCGGTGTCGTCAAGGGCGGCACGAACGGCCGCGACGTCAGAGGTTACGCCGGTTGCCGTCTCGTTGTGGGTTACGAAAACTGCCTTGATCAGCCGGTTCTTGTCGTCGCTCAATCGCCGCTGATATTCCTCGACCGGCACGCCCTCGCCCCATGCAACGTCGATGCACTCGACATCGAGCCCAAGGCGCTGAGCCATGTCGACCCAAAGATGGGAGAACTGACCGAAGCGCGACATCAGTACACGATCTCCACGGTTCAGGGTGTTCGAGATCGCCGCTTCCCACGCACCGGTTCCTGAACCCGGGAACAGGAAGATGGAGGCGTCGGCGGTCCGGAATATCCGCTTGAGATCGGCGACCAGCGGAAGAACCAGGTCGGGAAAATCCGGTGCCCGCATATCCTGCATCGGCACGTTCATGGCCCGGCGCACGGCATCCGGAATATTTGTCGGTCCGGGCACGAAAAGATGTGATGTTCCATTTCGCATTACGTGGTCCTCCCTTGATTTGACGCACGGTGGCCTGTGGTCGCAACGCGCGACGCTCTGTTCAATTAAATTGCAAAGCCGGCATCCGGCCGCGGCCCTAAGCGAAGACGACTGTCTTGCGCCCGTTGAGCATCACGCGTGCCTCCAGATGCCGCTTGACGGCACGCGCCAGAACACGGCTTTCGATATCTCGGCCGGCCGCAACGAAATCCTCGACACTCATGGCATGTGAGACGCGCTCGGTTTCCTGCTCAATGATCGGTCCCTCATCGAGGTCGGCGGTGACATAGTGTGCCGTCGCGCCGATCAGCTTGACGCCGTGCTCGTGGGCCTGATGGTAGGGTCGCGCCCCCTTGAAGCTGGGCAGGAATGAATGGTGGATGTTGATGACCTTGCCGAACAACCGACCGGCGAGATCGTCGGAAAAGATCTGCATATAGCGTGCCAGCACGACCAGGTCGGCTCCGCTATTTTGAACGATCGCGAAGATGCGGTCCTCTTGCTGCTTTCTGTTTTCCCTTGTGATTGGCAGAAAATGGTAGGGAATACCCGCCCAAGCGGCCGTTTCACGACTCTCGTCATGATTGGAAATCACCGCCACAACCTCAGTGTCGAGCCAGCCGACACGGATCTGGTAAAGCAGATGCAGAAATGCGTGGTCGAACCTGGAGACCATGATTATCGTCTTTGGTCGCTGGCGACAGTCGAGCAGCCGGCCCTGCATTTCAAATTGCTCGAGGATCGGCGCCAATCTGGTTTCGATCAGCTCTGCCGACGTCTCGCCCGAGGCGGTAAACGCAAGCCGCATGAAGAAACGGTTGGTTTCGCAGTCCCAATACTGATTGCTCTCAACGATGTTGGCGCCGAGATCGAGAAGTTGCGAGGTCACCGTAGCCACGATCCCTGCTCGGTCGTCACAGGTCAAAGTGAGGACGAAGGGTCGCATTTGGCGGGTCATCGTGCGCCAGCCCCCATCTGGCGGGCCTCCCGATAGTCATCAAGCCAGGTAAGGGTCTTTTCCCACCCGCCAAACGGAAAGAAATGAAGGTGCAGCGGCGTAGGCGGGATGGGGTAGGCCGATGCAATAGCGTCGAGCACGTCGCCCGGATTACGGTCTGCGATGATGTTGAGAAGCCCGCTCGCCGAGCGCCTGAGAGTGGCCAGTGAGGGCCCCACGCCGCACATGGCGGCAAAGCGGATCAGTTTCGTCAAACTGGTGACGCCGGCGAGCCCCACATGAACAGGAACCTCCGGGTAGTCGCGGTGCAGTTGCTTTGCCCAGGCGCCGATCATCCCGCCGTCGAAGGCAAACTGCGACACGATCCGAGGCTCTAGCGACCGACGCGCGCAGATCTCAAGCTTGCGCTTAAGCGCATCCTTCAGCCGATCCGCCGGAATGTTCGGATGCCCCTCCGGATAGCCTGCGACAAAGGCCGTCCGTATCGCACTATCGGCCAACACCGGATGAGCAAGCAGTTCGGCGGATTCACCGAGCGGACCGGGGAAAAGTGCCGGATTGCCACCAAGGAACAGTACCTCGTCGATGCCATTGCGACTATGCGCATGAACCAGAGCGACAAAGTCCCTTTCCGTTTTGAAATTGCGGGCGGCCAGGTGCGGCACAGCGACATAGCCCATTTCCGTAATGCGGGCCGCCGCCTCGACCTGCAGGGCCTCCGGCTTTCCAGCAAGGTGCGTCAGAAACACCCTTGAGCCCAAGGGAAGCGTATCGGCTTGCGGCGCGAAGCTGCGGACCTGCTCCGGGGCGAGTTCGATCGATATCGTCGCCTCGCCCCCGCTTGAGGGATCAATCCTTGTCTCAGTGCAAGCCTCACTTGAATTGGTCATCGCCTTCCCCGGATTTCAAACAGGCAGATCCGTTGGGCGCAGCGAAGACGGCGACCATGATCTGCGGACTACCATTGGAGGGAGCGCCCGACCGCTTCAGCAGTCGGGCATCTGGATACTCAGTTGCCGGCGGAACGGCGCAAGGAGAGGAATGGCAGGGCAACGACCCGGGCGGCAACGTCGATCGCCGTTACGCCATCGTCCCAGCGTAGGCTCACCTGCGTCCCCACCTCCCCGAATGCCTGTCGCAGGTGGCCAAAACCGATCAGCTTGCGGAGCGTGGGCGACCAGGCAACGCTGCTGGCGTGACCGATCTCGACCGAGCCATCAAAGACGGGCACCGGATACCATCGCACACGCCGAAGGTTGCCGGGTTCCGCGGTTTCCAGCCCAGTGCCGGAGAGTTGCTTCCAATCGATTTCCAGTCCCACGAGCTGACGGTGTTCGCCGTCGTTCGACATGCGCTCCAACGCAGCCCGGCCAAGAAAATCCGGCTTTTTGAAATCGACCAGCCGGCCGAGACCGAGGTCAAATGGCGAGGCACGGAACCTGCCTGCCGCCTGAATGCCGGCACCCCCATGGTCAGGCCCGGCGCTGGTGTAGTCGTAGCCGACGATCAGCAGGCCCGCCTCGAGCCGTGCAACGTCGAGTGCCCAGGCGCCCGCCGGACGAATGCCAAAGGATCGACCTGCGTCCTCGACCGCGTCCCAGATGCACGGTGCGTCGTCTGCCTTAACCCAGAGCTCGTAACCGTGTTCGCCGGTGAAGCCTTGACGCAGGATTTCGACGTGCTTTCCCGCAATGCTCACGACTGCCAGTCGCGAGAAGGGTAGTTCTTGAAAGCCCGACTGTGTGGCCGCCTCGAGGACTTCGCGCGAGCGGGGACCCTGAAGGGTGAGAATTCCATAGGTGTCGGTGATATCGGTCACCTGGACGTCGAGGCCCTCGGCATGCCGCTTCCACCAGGCAAAGCCCGGGTCGGCCGAGATGCGGAACGTGTTCTCGTCCATTCGGAAGATGAGGCCGTCGCCAACGACATGGCCGTTTTCGTCACACCAGGGCGCGTAGTAGATCTGCCCGACCTGGAGCTTCTTGATGTCGCGCGGGATCAGTTTGTCCATCATCGCTTCGGCGTCAGGACCTGAGATCACATATTTCGACAGGGGCGACATGTCGCCCATCGCGACCGCGGTACGAATTGCCGCAAGCTCCTCGACCATATCGGAATAGGCATCGACGACCATGTTCCGATCCCAGCGCATCCAAAGCGCATTCTGGTTCAGGGGAGCCGTCCGTTCGACGAAAGGCGTTCCGCGAAATGCAACACGTGCTCCCTGGGCCGCCGTCAGCCCAGTCGTGAATTTGATGTCATCCATTGATACGCCCTCTCCTTCGTCGCCGCTCATTCGAAGATGAACTCCGTAAGTGCACTGGCGGCTGCCTATCTGAACTGGAGGAAAGCTTTTCATGGAGGGACGAAAGCAGGAATGCCTGTCGTTGCGAACGACATACCCACAGTTCACGCGCTCGGCATCGTTGTGAGATGTTTGCGAGAAGAAGCGTCTTGACGAGGGTTGCGTCGGCGCGACAACGGCCGGGACTGGTTGCCGTCTGCGCAGGAATTCAGCCGAGCGCGGCGATAAGCTAGGACCGCCGAGCAGAGCCGCTCATCTGGCCGGCCGCGCCAGCGAGCGGGCAATGTCGATGATGTCGTTTCTGAACGCGGTCGGGTCTTCCTTGCTCCAGGCGACACCAAGCCCGATCTTGAGATCGACACCGCGCACGGGCCTGAGCTCGAAGTTGCTGTTCGGGAGGTCCTTCGTCCATTCCGGCGCAAAGCCGATGCCGAGGCCGGCTGAAACCAGTGACACCAGCGAGAAGGTGTCGTCGCAGCTGTAGGCGATGTTGCCGGTGAGACCATGGGTCTCGAACATCTCGGAGAAATAGCGCTCCGAGTAGGAAAGATTCTGACGGGAAAAGGCGATGATCTTCTCCGAGCGAAGATCATCGATATCGATCTCGCTTCGGAGCGCCAGCGAGTTCGTCTTTTCGACCGCCAGCAGATAGCGCTCATACGCGATCGAGAAGAAGCGCAAGGAGCCGATGTTTTCGACCGGGCGGATGAAGCCGAGATTGATCTGGCCGTTCTCGATGGAGCGGATGATGTCGCTGGTCGAGCCGCTCCGCACATGCAGGGCAACATCGGGAAACTTCCGGCCGATGCGAGAAAGAAACGCCGGCAACACCCCTGTGGTTGCCGGATAAACGGTTCCGATCTTGATCGTTCGCGCCGCCTTGCCGGCCACCGACCGCGCCATCTCGGCAGACAGTCCGACATCGCCAATGATCCGGATCGCGCGATCGTAGAAAACCTCCCCTGCCCGCGTCAGCTCGACCCGGCGCGTCGACCGCTCAAGCAGCCGCACCCCCAGCTCCTTCTCCAGCGCCTGGATATGGGAACTCAACGCCGGCTGGGCAATGCACATCCGCGCGGCTGCCCGATGGAAGTACAGCTCCTCGGCCACCGCAACGAAGTAGGACAGCTGACGCAGTTCCATGGCGACGCTCCGATGTTCGGAAGAGCAAGTGTCAGGGCGCAGGGCGGAATACGCCCTGCGAACAACGCGGAATCGTTGAAGGAGATATCGATGCAGTGTATCTATATAGTGTCTGGGCGTTTATCAATACCATGTATCGAAATAAATACGAGGTCGCCGTGAATCCTGCTCAAGCCCGTGCTGCGCGTGCCATTCTAAAACTCGGCGTACGGGAGGTCGCGGAACTGGCTAAAGTCACCGCGAATACAGTCAGCCGGGTTGAGCAGGACGAGGCTGGCCCAAGGGGCCCTCAGCCTGTCACAGTTGAAGCGATCAAACGCGTCTACGAAGCTCGAGGGGTCATCTTCTTCGAGAGCGGTCCTGGGCCTGACGGCGGTCCTGGAGTGCGATTGGCAAACCGCTGACATGGCTCGGTCAGCCGGGTCCTTGGACCAATGGTGCCATTCCAGTCGATCCATTATGCGATGCTAGAAGCACAAAATGAGAACATTTTCTCTACTTGGGCTGTTTGTTTTGAGGCGTAGCAATCTGTTTGCGCCGTAGATGCCGAGGGCCCGCGGAGAAGCATCCCAATCGTGCCCGCCCCGAGCACGACCTTTCGCCCAGGCGACAAAATTGGCAATGCCGATATCGTCCTCGACGGTAAAAAACATCACACCCTTGGCCAAGCCAGGGCGTTAGCGGAACGAAGACGAGACCGGGGATTTCCCACCACGTGCCATCGCGTGCTGGTATCGCCTCGGCACCGGTTACGATGCGCCGGCGATTGAGCCCGCGGAAACGACGGCGTGTGGCTGCGTCACGGCCCCCTTTGCCCGAAACTGAAAACAATCACGCCAAACTGTGCATGACACTCGTTAGACGTTCCAGAGGCCCGTTCTCAGTTCATCGATCAACCGCGCCAGCATTCTGTCGCACCGTCCGAGCTGATCAACGCTGACGAATTCGTCGGGCTTGTGCCCCTGATCCATGAAACCAGGACCGCAGATCGCGGTGGAGATGCCGAACGCCTGATTGAAGAGCCCACCCTCAGTGCCGAAGGCAACCTTGAGCGTGGGTCCGTCATCGCCGAGAAGCAGCCGCAAGAGACGCACCGCCGGCGCGTCGGCGCCAGAGTTGAGGCCGGGATAACCGGACACGGGCTCGATCTCGATACAGGCCATCGGAAACCGGTTGCGATAGGGCGCGGCGATGGTCTGGGCATCGGATTGGATGGCGGCGAGGATGTCGCGCGGATCGTCCTCGGCGATGTTGCGGATTTCGAAATCGATCTCGCAGCGGTTGGGCACGATGTTGAGCGCCGTGCCGCCGCGCACCATGCCGGCATGGATGGTGGAATAGGGAATGTCGTAGTCAGCGTCTGTGGCCCCCTGGAAGGCCAGTCCCTCCTGACGGGTCTTTAGGGCGGTGATGAAGGCGGCGCCAAGATGCAGCGCGTTCAGCGCATTGGGGGCCAGCGCCGAATGCCCTTCCAGCCCGTAACAGCAAGCGCGCAGCGCCAGCTTGCCCTTGTGGCCGGTGGCGATCCGCATGCCCGTGGGCTCGCCGACGATACAAAGCGCCGGCCGCGCCGACCGCGCCGCAAGTTCGTCGATCATGCCGCGCACGCCGATGCAGCCGATTTCCTCGTCATAGGAGAGAGCCAGATGCAGCGGGCGCTTCAGAAGCTTGTCGGAGGCAACGAGGACGGCGCGCACCGCCGCTGCGACGAACCCTTTCATATCGGCCGTACCGCGCCCGTAGAACCGTCCGTCCCGCTCGGACAGCGTGAAAGGGTCGCCACTCCAGTCCTGCCCCTCGACGGGCACGACGTCCGTATGACCCGAGAGCACCACGCCGCCCGGCCCGTCGGGCCCGATGGTCGCCCAGAGATTGGCCCGGCTGCCGTCCGGGTGGGTGAAACGCTCTATGCGGGCGCCGGCCGGCCGAAGCAAGCTTTCGACATAGTCCAGCAGGGCGAGGTTCGAGGCGCGCGAGACCGTCGGCTCGGCGACGAGCCGAGCGAGGATGTCCGGTGTCGACGGGATCATGCGCCAGTCCGCCGTGCGAGGTTCGGCATCGTCCCGCTCCTCAAAGATCGCCCGGCACGCCGTAGCTCGGCGCTTGCGTGGGGTCGAGCGCGCGCGTGACGTAAGCGTCCATCTCCGAGCGCCAGCGCGCCCAGAGCGTGGCGCATTCCTCGATGGGGTCGCCTTCGGTCCAATCGATGCGCAGATCCGCGACGTTCCACGAGACCTTATCCACCATGACAAGTCCCATGGAGTGGACGGGGCCTTCCTCACCGCCGGCCGCAACTGCGGCCCGCATGGCGGCAATCAGCCGGTCGCCGAGATGCTTGCCCTTCGTGGCTTCGAAGGCTTCGACCATTTTTTGCGGGATGCCCGTCGTCGTCAGCATGTTGCCGGCGGCCACGACATTGTCACCCTGCCCGACCGCATGGGAGCCGAGGGTCTTGGCGCCCGAATAGGCCGCCGTCCGACCCGCGGCGTCGACGAGGGCGAGCTGGCGGTATTCGATATGCGGAGCTTCCGCGACGAGACGTGCGAGCGCGGCTTCGGCGGAAAGGCCGCTCGCCATCAGTTCGAGGCCCTGCGGGCCAAGGCGGGGATCGGTGACGTTCTGCGTCGAGACGGCGCCGACGCCTGCGCGCACATGGGCGCAGCGCGCCGCAACGCTCGGCGAGGAGGAGGAGACGGCGATGCCGAACATGCCGGTGTCGGCACAGCGGCCGGAAACGGAAAAGGTCATGACGCCCTCCGTCAAGCTTGGTCGGGGATGACGGCGGTCGCCTCGATCTCGACCAGCCATTCCGGCCGGGCGAGCGCCGAGACGACGAGGCCCGTCGAAACCGGAAACACGCCCTTCAGATACTTGCCCATCTCCTGATAGACGTCCTCGCGGTAGCGGATGTCAATGAGGTAGACGACGACGCGGCAGATGTGGCTGAGGTCCGAACCCGCCTCTTCCAGAAGCATCTTGATGTTTTCCATGGCCTTACGAGCCTGCGCGGCCGCATCGCCGATATGCAGGCTCTCGCGCGTGTCGAGATCCTGCGAGATCTGCCCGCGCACGAAAACCGTCGCGCCGCGCGCCACCACGGCCTGGCAGAGATCGTTGTTCAGCTTCTGCTCGGGATAGGTGTCCTTGGTGTTGAAGGGGCGGATGCGGGTATGCACGGGCATGTCTGTCTCCTGGTGCGCAAGGTGGGGTCGGACGCGGATACTAGCGGGCCGCCGACCGGCGGTTAAAGTCGTTTTTGCCGAGCCCGTGCTTTGGAAAAAGCTACGCGCCGGCCGGGGTCAAAGACCAGCGCGCGCCGCCGGTCGCAGCATCGCGCGGGCGCATTTCTCGCCAATCATCATCGACGGCGCATTTGTGTTGCCGGCGATCAGTGTCGGCATGACCGGGGCGTCTGTGACGCGCAGGCCCTCAATCGCGAGCACCTTCATCGAGACGGGATCGACGACGACCATGGCGTCGCGGCCCATCCTTGCCGTCACGACCTGCCGTCATGGGTGATTCTGCCGCCACAGACTGTCAGTGCCACGCGGGCGGCGTCCTCGGCCTCGGCAAGGCCCTCCAGCGCGCCGTCGATCAGCACCAGGTCGGCGTCAAAGCCGGGTTTTAGCTGGCCGCGGCTGTCTTCGGCGAAGTCTGCATAGGCACCGCCGGCGGTGTAGGCGAGCAGGCATTCGTCGAGGCTGATGCGCTGGTCGGGTATGTCGGTGGCCCAGGGTTTCCGTGTCTGGGCGCAATGGATCGCGTAGAGCGGCGAGAGGGGCGACACCGGCCAGTCCGTGCCGAAGGCAAGCGGCACACCGCGGTCGCGGATCATCCGCCAGGGGAAGGCGGTTGGCCAGCGGTCGCGGCCCATGATCGTGGTCGTGGGTTCGAGCGGCAGGCCGGCAGAGCCCGGCGGATGCACCGGCTGCATGGAGGCAACGATGCCGAGCGGCTTCAGTCGGTCGAGGTCTTCGGGCGCGATCGTGTCGATATGCTCGATGCGGTGGCGGGCGTCGCGAGCGCCATTCGCCGTGCGGGCGGCCTCGTAGCCGTCGATGGTCGCGCGCACCGCACCGTCGCCGACGGCATGGGTCGCGACCTGGAGGCCACGGCGGTCGGCTTCGATGCACATGGCGTTGAAGATGTCGGGTGCGATCAACGGCTCGGAGCAGAAGCCGGGTCGGTCGGGATAGTCGCTCACAGTCAGTGCCGTCCAGGTGTCGTAGACGCCATCCATGAACAGCTTGATACGGCCGAAACGCAGCCAGCCCGGTACGTCGGGACCGAAGTCGTCGATCTGCGCGATGCCCTGGGGGCCGTGGCGCTGCTCCAGCCGGAGCGGCAGGCTCACGCGGACCGGCATCTCGCCGGCGAGCGCCAGATCACGCAGGAGGCCCGCCTGATAGGCATTGCCGTCCATGTTGACGGCGCTGGCAATGCCGTTTTGGGCGCAATAGTCGCCGGCTCTGCGGATCAGCCGCTTGTCGTGAGTGCGATCTTCCTCCGAGACCTTGCCGCCTTCGTAGTGGAGGCCGTCGCGCCCCTTGAGACGGGAAAGCATCTGCACGCGGTTCATAGCGGCAAATTCGCGCAGCTCGCCATTGGCAAACCCGTCGTCGCCCATGACCACCTCCGCGCCCGGTCCGACATCCGCCCCCTGGAGGATGCCGGCCAGCTCCAGCGCGCGGGTGTTGGCCCAGGCGCAATGCAGGTCCGTCGACAGGAGGCAGAGGGGGCGGTCGGCGATGATCGCGTCGAGAAGGTGGCGGTCGGGCCTGTGGTTTTCGCCGAAAATCACGTAGTTGACGGCATAGCCGAAGAGGATGTCGTCACCGGGGTTGGCGGCGGCGAAGCCGAGAAGGGCGTCGCGGGTCGCCTCGAAGCCGAAAGTTGGCCCGAGGTTGAGCATGGTAAGCGTCGCCCCGCCCATGAAGAGGTGCAGGTGGCTTTCGACGAAGCCCGGCAGCAATTCGCGTCCACCCGCATCGATCACGTGGGTGGTGGTGCCGGCATGAGCGCGGATGGTCTCATCCGTGCCGAGTGCCAGGATCCTCCCCTCGGCAACGGCGATGGCGGTCGTTCCCGCGGGCGCGAAAATCGCGCGCACGCGGGCGTTCACGATGATGAGATCGGCTGGCATCGGCGGCTCCCTACCAAATGAGAGGAAGCGGGGGCAAAGAGCCCCCGCGACGGTTTTACTGGAGGAGCTGGGTCCACACGCGGGTAACGAGATCCTGCGCGGCGGGCGAGCAGGTGCGCGAGAAGACGATTGGTACTTCCGGATAGAGCTCCGGCGCGTTTTCCTTTTTGTAGACGACCTTTTCCTGCACCAGTTTCATGGGCGACGAATGAGCATAGAAGTTCATTTGTTCGGTGGCGTTTTCCGGTTGGGAAATGAACTCGATGAACTTGATCGCATTGTCGCGGTTTGGCGCGCCCTTCGGGATCACCATGCTGTCGAGCCAGCCGACCATGCCCTCCTTGGTCATGGCGAGGGCGAAGGGCGATCCCTTGGTTCGAGCCTTCAGTTCCTCGCCGTCCCACCAGAAGTGAGCAGCGACTTCGCCCGAGGCGAGGCGGCTTGGAATGTTGTCGGACGAATAGACCGCCACCGACGGCTTCTGTGCCATCAGGAGGTCCAGCACCTTCTTCATCTCCGCCTGGTCTTCGGTGCAGAAGGGTATGCCGAGATAGAGCTGGGCCGCGCCAATCACCTCGTCGGGATAGGAGAGCATGGCGATCTTGCCCTTCAGCTCGCCGTCAGGCTCGAAGAAATGTTTGAAGCTGTCGGTCGGGCCTTTGTATTGCTCGGTGTTCACGACGAAGCCGGCGGTGCCGTAGGCGATCGGGATCGAGTACTCCTGCTTCTCGTCCCACCACTGATTGCGCCAGCGCGCTTCGATGTTCTCGTACGCCTTCAGCGTGTTGGCCCCGTAGTTCTCGACCAAACCCTCGTCGATCATGACGCGCAGGAAGTGCTGGGAGGGCGTGGCGATGTCATAGCCGGAGGAGCCGGCCTGCAGCTTGGTCAGGAGGTCTTCGTTCGAGGTGTAGCCGTCGACATTGACCTTGACGTCATACTCCTTGGCGAATTTCTCGATCACGACGGGTGAGATTGAATCAGCCCAGACATAGAGATTGAGCTGTCCCTCGGCCTGGGCAGCGGTGGCGAAGCAAAGCGCGAGGGTGGTGGCGGTCAGGTATTTGTTCATGTGCTGTTCCTCTCTTCGTTGTTTTTGGTTCAGGCATTGTCGCGGCTGCCTCGCGTCGCGACCAGAAGGGCCACGGTAGCAAGGACCAGCGAGGCAAGGATCAGGAGCGTGGCGATCGCATTCAGTTCCGGCGAGGTACCGCTGCGAATGAGCGAAAAGATGTAGACTGGCAGCGTCGTCGTGCCGCCCGTCGACAACAGGTTCGAGGTGATGAAGTCGTCCATCGAGATCAGGAAGGCGAGCATCGCTCCGGAAAAGACGCCAGGAAAGATGAGGGGCAGTGTCACGCGCCGGAACGTCGTCCAGCGGTCAGCATAGAGATCGGCGCTCGCCTCTTCGAAATCCAGCGACATGCCCTGCAGGCGCGCGCGGATCGGCAGGAAGGCGAAGGGCGTGCAGAAGGCGGAGTGGGCGATGGTCAGCCGGATCACGCCATTCTGCACGTCGATCAGCGAGAAGAGGATCAGCGTGGCGACGGCCAGCACGATTTCCGGCAGGAGCAGCGGCAGGTTTACGATGGTTTCCGAGAGCTTGCGGAAGCGGACGTTCTTGCCGCGGATGATGGCAAGCGCAGCACAAAGCGCGACAAGAGTACAGACGACGGTTGCGATGGCGGCCACCGTCAGCGAGGTTTTCAGCGCGTTTAACAGCGCCGTGTTTCTCAGCGCCGAGGAATACCACTGAAGCGAGAAATGCGTCCAGACGCCGGCGATGTTGTTGGCGTTGAAGGAGTAGATCACGACGACGGCCAGCGGTGCATAAAGGTAGATGAAGAACAGCACCGACAGCGGACCAAGGCCGGGATATCGTTTAACGTCGTGGCGAGTGCTCATAGCGCGACCTCCCGGCGGGCAGCGCGTAGCGCTGTAAAGATCAGAACGATCATGACGAGTGCCATCAGCGTCATGGCGATGGCTGCGCCGAAGGGCCAGTTGCGGCCACCTCCGAACTGGAGTTGGATCAGCGTTCCCATCATCATCTGCTTGCCGCCCCCCATCAGCGAGGGCTCCAGAACCGCGCCGAGCGAAGGCACGAAGACGAGGATGGCGCCGGCGACGATGCCGGGAGCCGTCAGCGGCAGGATCACCCGGCGCAGCGTCACCCAGCGGCTGCCGTAAAGGTCGTGCGAGGCTTCGATCAGCGTGCCGTCGAGCTTCTCGATGGAGGCAAAGACTGGCAGCACCATCAACGGCATGGCGGTGTAGACCATTGCCGTCAACGTCGCCCCGTCGTTGAACATGAAGCTCGTGCCAGCGGGAAAGCCGAGATATTCGAGCAGGCGCGGCAGCGTGCCGTCCTTGCCGAGGATGATCATCCAGGCATAGACCCGCAGGATCATCGAGGCCCAGAAGGGCAAAGTCACCAGATAGACCAGCGCCGCCTTACGGCCCGGCGGCTGACGCGAGATGAAATAGGCAACGGGCACCGCGAAGAGCAGACAGATCAGTGTCGTCGCGCCGGCCAGCAGGAAGGTGCGGACAATGATCAAGAGGTATTGCGGGGTGAATTCCAGCTCGCCCGTCCAGCCCTCGTTGAAGAGGATCTGGCGGTAGCCGGCGAGGTTGAAATCCCACGCGAAGCCGCCATGCGCGCCACGTGTCGCGACGGAAACGGCGGCGATGATGAAGATGGGCAGGATCAGCGCAAAACCCATCAGCAGCCGGGACGGCAGCAGGCCCCAGAAGGAAAGATCATGCCAGAAACGGACGCGAGGCACGCGGTCCGCTTCGGCGGCGACATGGAGGACGCTGTCGGTCATGCCGCAAGCACCCGCGCAGAACCCGCGACGAAGCCCACCGGAACGGTCGCGCCAAGCGGGATGGTGTCCCCCTCACGCGAGGCGTTGCGACGGGAGGCGCGCAGCTCGGTTCCCGCAACGTCCAGCGTGTAGTGGGTATAGCCACCCATGTAGTTCTTGTTGGTGATGCGGCCCTCGAAAACGACACCTTGCGCCTGGTCGCCGAGGTTGATCTTCTCCGGACGCACCGAAAGGGTCGCGCGACCCTTGGCGGCATGGCCGGTTGCGGGAACGGTGAGCGCAACGCCGAAGGGCGTGCGGATGGTCGCCTGTCCGGCCGCGGTTTCGACCACGTCCACATCAAGGAAATTCGTCTCGCCGACGAAATCGGCGACGAACCGGTTGACGGGCTCCTCGTAGATCTCCGTCGGGGTGCCGATCTGCTGCACCTCGCCGCCGCCGAGCACAGCGATGCGGTCCGACATATCGAGCGCCTCCTCCTGGTCATGGGTCACGAACACGAAGGTGATACCGGTGTCGCGTTGCAGAGTGCGCAACTCATCGCGCATTGCCTGCCGGAGTTTCAGGTCGAGCGCGGAAAGCGGCTCGTCGAGCAGCAGAACCTCCGGCTCGGGTGCCAAAGCGCGGGCGAGCGCGATGCGCTGACGCTGGCCGCCGGAAAGCTGGGCGGGTTTGCGCTTTGCCATCTGGCTCATGTGCACCCGTTCCAGCATCTCGCCGACACGATTGCGGATGCGCGCCCGGTCCCAGCCGAGGTTTTCGAGCCCGTAAGCGACGTTCTGCTCCAGCGTCATGTGCGGGAAGAGCGCATAGCTCTGGAAGACCGTGTTGACGCGGCGCTTGTGCGGCGGGATGGCAACCACCTCGCTGCCGTTCAGCAAGATGGAGCCGCTGTTCGGGCTTTCGAACCCGGCCAGCATCCGCAGCAGCGTGGTCTTGCCGCAACCAGAGGGGCCGAGCATCGTAAAGAACTCGTTGCTGCCGATGTTGAAGCTGACCGACTTCAGCGCCTGATAGGCTCCGAAATACTTCGAGACCGACTTTACTTCGATGGCTTTGGACTGGTTCATCCGCATTTCCTCACATCGGCTCGAGTTGGGTGACTTCGCGGCGGAACGGCAGGGCATCGCCGATATCCGGCGTATCCAGTTCCCGCGCATAGCGGTGGCCGGCATAGGTCGCCCAGGCGATCGGCGCGGGCGCGGCCGCATCGCCGATGATTTTGACGCTCTTGATGCCGGCATCGGCCCAGTCGTCCTGCCGGGCCAGAAGGTCGTTATAGAGCGCATCGTCGGACATGCGCGAGCCAACCAGGACGACCGCGTCGCAGCTGACCGCGCTGCGGCGGCCGGTATAGGTGCAGTTGGTCTCGACCTCGCCAGCGCGGATAGCGGTGACGCCGCGGTTGAGGCGAATATCGACGCCGAGATCGTCGAGGCGCACGTGGATCGCGCCCTGTTCCAGCGTGTTGCGCGTCCAATCCGAGACATAGGCCGAGGGCGTGACGAGGATGACCTTGGCGCCGGCCTTCGCCATCACCTCAGCCATCACGCCGCCCATGTAATAGTGGTCGTCATCATAGACCACGACGGTCTTGCCGGCGAGGTTTTCCGGGTGCTTGTTCGCCATGATGTCGTCCGGCGTCCAGAGCGTCATTGCCCCATCGATTGGCATCGGCACGACATGCTGGCGGGCAACGCCGTCGCGGCGCCAGTGTGAGCCGGTGGCGATCGCGACATGCTCGAAGCCGAAGGCGAGCACATCCTCGGCGGTCAGCCGGCTGTCGAAATAGGTCTCGACATTTGTGCGCTGGCTGATCTGGTACTGGCGGTAATCAACCACCCGGCCCCAGGCGGAAAGGCCGGGCAGAAGGCGTTCGCGCGCCACGCGGCCGCCCAGTGTCGTGGTGGCTTCGGCGAGCGTCACGTCATAGCCGCGCAGCGAGAGGGCACGGGTAGCCTCCAGTCCGGCCGGGCCGGCGCCGACGACGAGCACCGTCTGGCTCTCGCCTTTCGCGTTCATGCGTTCCGGGTGCCAGCCCTTGCGCCACTCCTCCATGAAGGTCGGGTTCTGTGTGCAGCGGCTGATCGACATGGTCATGTCGCCGGTGATGCACATATTGCAGCCGATGCACTCACGGATGTCCTCGATCCGGCCTTCCTCGATCTTCTTCGGCAGGAAGGGATCGGCGATGGACGGACGGGCGCAGCCGATCAGATCGAGAACGCCCTGACGCACCATGCGCGCCATCACGTCCGGCGAGGTGAAGCGGCCGACGCCGACCACCGGCTTCGACGAGAGCTCGCGAATGCCCTTGACGAGAAGCTCCTGCGCGCCCTCCTCCTTGAAGCGCGAGGGGCCGGAACAGTCTTCCCAGGCACCGTGCGCCAAGTCCCAGAGGTCAGGCAGGTCGGCGTTCATCTCGACGAATTCGCGCACCTCGGCATTGGAGAAGCCGAGCTCGCCAATCGTCTCGTCGAGGCTGATGCGCATGGTGATCGCCGTCGTATCGCCCACGGCCTCGCGGATACCGGCCACCACCTCGCGTGCAAAGCGCGAGCGGTTTTCGAGACTCCCGCCGTATTCGTCGGTGCGCTGGTTGGTGGCGCGCGACAGGAAATGCTGGAAAATGCCGAAGCCGTGCGCGCCGTAAAGACAGATGAGGTCGAAACCGGCCATCTTCGAGCGCTTCGCGGCGTTGACGAACCAGCGGCGCAGATTTTTGATGTCCGTGAGATCCAGCGCGCGGGCCTGCACCGGATCGTTGGTGAAGGTGCGGATCGGCAGGGCCGAGGGCGCGAGCGGCACTTCCTTCGTGTAGAAATTCGGACCGTTGATACCGGAATAGGCGAGCTGGATGCCTGCGAGCGCGCCATGCACTTTCATGGCGTCGGACATGCGGCGCAGGCCGGGAATGTCCTTGTCCTCCCAAAGCCGCAGCTCGATGAAGGGCGTAATCTCCGAGGTGTGGTGCATCTCGGTCTGCTCGGTGAAGATGACGCCCCAGCCGCCCTCGGACTTGATGCCGCGCATGGCCGCGGCTGCGGAGGGGTCGCGGTAACCGCCGCCGTTGCAATGCGGCACCTGGTAGAACCGGTTCTTCGCGACGTGGGGACCGATTGGGACGGGCTCGAACAGAATGTCGTATTTGCTGTCGCGCATAGGGGGCACTCTCAATGCTCCTGTAGAGGATTATATCGACTATTGGATTTGACGAACCGCAATCCGTAAATGACACGTTCTGGAAACATGGATTAGGTTCAGGCTAAGCAGCGACCGCCGTGTGGCGACATTGCAAATTCAATCTCCGCGCGAAAGTGCAGCTGCACCAGAGCATCTGGAGGATTTCCTGTTTATTTTCAGATGCTTATGGAGGGACCGACGCCAGTCACCGTTCGCGAGGAAATACGCATTCGGTAACCGGCGCCTTCGATGGTTGAAATCCCCGGCGGCGCGCCGCAGCCAGAGCGGGCGGATGCCTAGTATTTCACCCAAACAGTTTTCAGCGCGCAGTACTTGTCGAAGCTGTGAAGCGAGAGGTCGCGGCCGAAACCGGACTGCTTCATGCCGCCGAAGGGCGTCATGGTGGAGAGCGCATCGACGGTGTTGACCGAGACCGTGCCCGCATGGAGGCGGTCCGAAACGGAGAGCGCCCGTGACAGATCCCGTGTCCAGACGGAGGCGGCCAGGCCGTATTCGCTATCGTTGGCAACCCGCAGCGCCTCCTCGTCGTTATCGAAGGGCGTAATCGCGAGCACGGGGCCGAAAATCTCCTCCCGCGCGATGCGGGCATCCGGCGACACCTCGTTGAAGATGGTCGGCTGGATGTAGCAGTCCGAGCCGTCGCGGGTCTCGCGATTGCCGCCATATGCCAGCCGGCCTTCCGAGCGGCCGATGTCGATATAGCTTGCCACGCGGTCGGCATGGGTCTTCTCGACCATCGGCCCCATGCGGGTGACGGGGTCGAGCGGATCGCCGAGCGGCCAGGCGGCGGCGGCCTCGATCAGCTTCTGGGTGAATTCCTCCTGCACGGAGCGGTGCACCAGCAGGCGCGAATTGGCCGAGCAGACCTCGCCGGAATTGAACAGGATGCCGAAGGCCGCCATCTCGGCCGCCTTGTCGAGATCGGCATCGGCGAAGACGAGGTTCGGCGATTTGCCGCCGGTCTCCAGCCACACCTGCTTCATGTTGCTTTCGCCGGCGTAGGTCATAAAGAGCTTGCCGACCTTGGTCGAGCCGGTGAAGACCAGCGCGTCGACATCCGGATGGAGGCCAAGGGCACGGCCGGCGTCTTCGCCGAAGCCGGGCACCACGTTGAGCACGCCGTCCGGCAGGCCGGCCTCGGAAGCGAGTTCCGCCAGCATAAGGGCGGAAAGCGGCGACTGTTCGGCCGGCTTCAGCACGACAGAATTGCCGGTGGCGAGCGCGGGCGCGAGTTTCCAGGTTGCCATGTCCAGCGGAAAGTTCCACGGCACGACGGCGCCGATGACGCCGAGCGGCACGCGGCGGATCATGGCGAGATCCCCGCGGCCGGTGGGCGCGATCTCGTCATAGAGCTTGTCGATGGCCTCCGCATGCCATTCGAAGAAGTGCGCCGAGCCGGGCGCGTCGATGGTGGAGCTGTCGCTGATCGGCTTGCCGATATCGAGCGTGTCGAGCAGGGCGAGTTCCGGCACGTTTTCGCGAATGAGGGCGGCAAGCCTCAGGAGCACCGCCTTGCGCTCCGCCGGCGATTTGCCCGACCAGCGGCCGTCATTGAAGGCGCGGCGGGCCGAAGTGACGGCGGCGTCGATGTCTTCCGCGGTGCCGCGGGCGACGTCCGTCAGCACCTGCGCGTTGGCGGGGTTCACGGTTTCGAACCGCCCGCCCTTCGCCGCCTTGCGAAAACCGCCGTCGATATAGAGGCCGTTGCGGAATTTCATGCTCGCGGCGCGGGCGCGCCAGTCGGTGGTCGTGGTCATGAACTGCCTTTCTGTTCTCGGGGGACGTCGGCGGAAACCGGCAGGTCCATGACCATGTCGCCGATCTTTTCGCCGCAGAAATCGATGAAGCGCCGCACGGTGAGCGCCGGGCTCGCCCCGCCCATGGCGAGTATGCCCATGCGCATGGGACGGAGGTTCCCGGTGAGCGGTACGAAGGCCAGCTTGTTGCCGTCGGGCGCATAGGCGGAGACCGGCCTTATGTTGGCGATGGAATAGCCGAACCGGTTGGCGACCATGGCGCGCATCACGGACATGTCGCGCGTGCGCTCGACAATGTGCGGCGTCAGGCCCGCATCGCGGAAAAGTGAGAGGAAGTAGGCCGAGCTGTGCGGCAGGTCGAGCAGGATCATCGGGTGGGAGGCGAGATCCTCCACCGTCACTTCGCGGCGGCCCGCAAGCGGGTGATCCACGTGCAGCACGGCATAGGGCGGCAGCACGGCAAGCTGGTGGAACGTTATGTCGGCGGGAATGTCGAGGTCGTAGCTGAGCGCGATGTCGAAGCGCGCCATGCGTAACCCTTCGAGAATGCTGGCTTGGTCGCGCTCGTACTGGAAGAAATCAACGTCCGGATAGGCGTCGGAAAAGGCACGGCGCAGCGCCGGGATAACGGCCTGCGCGAAGGTGACGAGGCAGGCGACGTGCAGCGGTCCGCGCACCTGCCCGGTCAACTCATTGGAAAGCGCATTGAGCTTGGCCGCCTCGGAAAGGATTTGCCGCGCCTGGTCGACGAAGCTGCGGCCGGCCTGCGTCAGCGAAAGGCCGTGCGCATGCCGGCGCACGAAAAGGGTGATGCCGAATTCCTTTTCGAGTTGGGAGACCGCCGCCGAAACCGAGGGTGCGGACACATTCACCCGTTCGGCCGCCTCCGTGACGGAGCCGTATTCCCCGACAGCGACGAGATATTCCAATTGGCGAAGGGTGAAGCGCAGAACCATATCTGTATCCTTTTTTGTCCGCCAATTAAGGAACAGATTCGAACGCGCGAAAAGGGCATCGTCATCAGGGCTGTGGATGACATTGCCGCCGGGGCTCGGGTTTCGGATCATGGCATGCTCGCTTCCTCCGTGCGGGCGCCGGCGCAGCCTCTCAGGAGGCCGCGGCTGCAGTATCGGCCGTCTGCCCGCTCCGGTTCTCGGCGATGTAGCCCGCGAGGTAATCCGCATCGTGCCAGACGCCCCAGATGAAGGACGAGGCGCGGCGCGACAGCCAGGGAAGGCCGACGAAGAAGAGGCCTGGCACCCTGGAGACGCCGCGCTCGTGCACCGGCCGTCCCTTTTCGTCGAAGGCATCAAGCCGCGCCCAGCTGTAGTCGACCGTATAGCCCGTCGCCCAGATGATGGACGTGATACCAGCCCCCTTCAGGTTCAACGAAAGGATGGGATCGGTCATGCAAAGCGGATCGGGTTCCTTCCGGCGGGCTTCGGGATCTTCGGGCAGATCGAGATTATTTTTCGCGGCATAGTCGTCGGCGCGATCGAGCAGGGAGAGGTAGTTGGCATCGCCCAGCGCGATGTTCGTTGCGAGGTCTGGCGCAATGTGCAACACACCGTTTTCAAAGGTATCGGCCCGGCCGAGCAGTGCCATGCCGCATGCGCCGAGACGGCGGAAGTCGACGGTCTGCCCGCCATAGGCGCCGCTGACGGCGATGGTGACATGTTCCGTATTGGGGGCCGGCACCTTGAGGTCCCAGATCCCGAGTACGCCCAGCCACCAGCAGAAATCCTTGCCGCGATAGCGCCGCGGCGGCCGATCGTGCGGGCCGATGGAGAGATAGACGCGTTTGCCCGCGCGCAGCAACTCGTCGGCGATCTGTGTGCCGGAGGAGCCGGCGCCCACCACCAGCACCGAACCCTCGGGCAACTGACCCGGATTGCGGTAGGCGTTGGAATGAATTTGCAGAAGGCCCTCCTCCGCCGGCACGAGGGCCGGCATGGTGGGACGCTGGAAGGCGCCGGTGGCGGAAACCACGTTCTTCGCCTCGATCACGCCCGCCGTTGTCTCGACGCGGAAAGTGTCGCCCTCCTTGCGAACACTCTTGACCTCGACGCCGGTACGGATCGGCGCCTCGATCTTCTGCGCGTAGGCGACGAAGTAATCGGCGACCTGTTCCTTCGGGACGAAGGCGTCGTCGTCGACGCTGGGAAAGGTCATGCCGGGAAAGCGGTCGTGCCAGGCGGGGCCGTTGGCGACGAGGGAATCCCAGCGCGCGGTGCGCCAGCTCTCAGCGATGCGGTTCTTTTCGAGCACCAGATGGGGCATGCCGCGCTTGCCGAGATGTTCGCTCATCGCTACGCCTGCCTGACCGGCGCCGATGACGAGCGTATCCACTTTTTCCACTGACATGCCGCATCCTCTTTTGCTTCGACGGAGGGTCGGCCCCTGCGGCCGATCCTGCCGATTGGTGTAAAGGAGGGCGGAATTGCCCGACATAAGAGTTTGATTCAGCGCTGATTAGGCGGTCGCTAAATGCCGCGTGACGGGAGCTGCCCGACTACCAAAAACCGCGGGCCCAGCGTGAACTTCGGAAATGCGATCAAGAGAGCGATGGCGTGCCGTCACCCGTACCGTCGTAACCGCCGACAGCACCTTTCAGGTGATCCGCTCATTGGTCGTGTGTGGAATACAGCTCCGCTACAGGCGGCAATCACGTCAGACAGGCGATTACAATCCTCAGGCGCCGCAAATTCGAGGAGGTCGAGTTCGTCGATGACGATAAAACAGCGCGACGCGCTGCTCGTGCCGAGCCGAACGCTGCAGCCGTCTGTTCGATATCCCATTGCCGCGTCAGCTGACTGCCGGTCGGCCTGTGATGCCAAAGTGGCATGGCCTGCGCATAAGTAGGCAAGGGTGGGATTACATGTTCGGATAGACCGGGCCCTCACCGCCTTGTGGTGGCACCCAGTTGATGTTCTGGTTCGGGTCCTTGATGTCGCAGGTCTTGCAGTGCACGCAGTTCTGGGCGTTGATGACGAAGACCGGCTTGCCGTCCTTCTCCACCCACTCATAGACCCC